>JALWZI010000236.1 GCA_027002755.1 Campylobacteraceae bacterium
GCGTTTTGAAGAGATGGCGAACCCGCGTTGGTTCGTCGAGGATCCGAAGCTCGCGTGGGCCTTCTACGGCCATCGGCTCCGTCTCTACCGGGAGACCGAACCCCATCGGGGCTTCGCGCTGCTGCGGGATCTCATCGCGGCCAAAGGGGGTGAGGGATTCGTCTTCACCTCCAACGTCGACGGGCAATTTCAAAAAGCCGGATTCGACGAAAAGGGGATCTGTGAAGTACACGGTTCGATCCACCATCTGCAGTGTCTGGAGAACTGCAGCGAAGCCATCTGGCCCAACGATGAGGAGGTCCCCGTTGACATGGAGCGCTTCCGGGCGCTGCACATCCCCCGCTGCCCCCGCTGCGGCGCCGTGGCGCGTCCCAATATCCTGATGTTCGGCGACTGGGGGTTCAACGCTGAGCGCAGCGATGCCCAGGCGCACCGTTTCGAATCCTGGCTGACGCGCAACCGCTCCCGCCGCCTGGCGATCATCGAGATCGGTGCGGGGACCGCCGTCCCCACGGTTCGGCGCCAGGGGGAGGCGATCGCCGCGTCGCTGCCCGAGGCACGGCTGATTCGGATCAATCCCAGAGAACCGCAGATCGATCCGGTGTTGGGGTGGGGGCTGGCCCTGGGAGGCCTGGAAGGGATCGAAACGATCCTCGGCTGACAGTCAGAGCAACCCTTCGTCGGCGAAGCTGAAGTATCCCTCCGGGCTCAAAATCACATGGTCCAGCAGTTCGATCCCGACCAGATTGCCTACCTCACGGAGCCGCTCGGTGACGGTACGGTCGGCCCGGCTGGGCTCCAGGGTCCCGCTGGGGTGGTTGTGGGCCACGACGATCCCGGCGGCCCGGTCGGCAATGGCGTCGGCGTAGACCTCTCTGGGGTGGACCAGGGACTGGGTGAGGGTGCCGATGGAGACGATCCGAGTCTCGATGACCCGTGAGGCTCCGTCGAGGGTGATACTCAGAAAGTGCTCCTGCACTCTGCCGGCGTAGGGGCGCAGCTCTTCGTAGACGTCGGCCGCTGAGAGGATCCGGCGACGGCTTTTGAGGAGAAAACGGCGGGAGAGTTCGATGGCGGCCAGGATCTGGGAGGCTTTGGCGGTCCCCAGTCCATGGATCCGGGTAAGCCGTTCCAGGTCCAGTCCCTCGAAATCCTTTTCCATCATCGCCGCGATCTCCCGGGCCAGTTTGCGCACGTCCTTGCCGGGGATCCCCGACCCCAGCAGCACCGCCAGAAGTTCGTCATTTTTGAGCGTCTGGGGTCCTCGGGCGGCCAGCTTCTCTCTTGGCTTGTCCATCGGATGCATATAAGAGATGGCGGTCATGGCTC
This sequence comes from Campylobacteraceae bacterium, assembly GCA_027002755.1. Lineage (GTDB taxonomy): Bacteria > Campylobacterota > Campylobacteria > Campylobacterales > Sulfurovaceae > Nitratifractor. The sequence goes on from JALWZI010000236.1 coordinate 1,330, forward strand.
CACTCCTTCTTTTACCCAAAATTTGCATTAGCTAGCACGCCATCTGCATCGATCATCGGCGGCATGGGCGATTCGTCCAAAGCCTCGACGCACCCTCCGGGTGCGCCTACGTTTCGGCCGAACACCCCTACACACCGAGCATCGATGCATCTGACATACTTTCTACTGCAAAATTTGGGTTTAACTTTGGGAGCACTCTATCACAATCGGTGCGGAAGCGTAGAATCTATTTCATCTTGTCATGCGGAGTGCAGGTCTCCGGCTCAGTAGAGGATCTTGTCCTCTTTTTCGTCCCAGAATCTCATGACCGAACTGCATGCCGGATCGGGCAGATGAAGGAAAGGGATGGGATCGGGCTGACGGCCGGTGATGATCTCGGTGATGAACTGGTCGTCGAAGCCGATCTCGGCCGCCTGGGCCTTGGTATTGCAGTAGACGACCCGGTCGAGGTGGGCCCAGTGGATCGCCGAAAAGCACATAGGGCAGGGCTCTCCCGTGCAGTAGAGCTCGCAGCCCTCCAGGTGAAAGCGCCCCAGGACCTTGCCCGCCTGCCGGATCGCCAGGATCTCGGCGTGGGCGGTGGGGTCGTTGCGATGGACCACTTCGTTGTGTGCCGTGGCGATGACCTCTCCCCGGTGGACGATCACGGCACCGAAAGGCCCTCCGTGATCGGCCTCGACTCCTTTGCGGGCCTCTTCGGCAGCCAGTTGCAGATAACGTTCAATGGTTTCATTCTTTTTCATGAAAGCGATTATATCACCGCACCAAGTAACTACCTCAAACTTTTGATGCGGCAATTTTGCTCATAGGCAAGGCGAATTTTCGCAGGACTAGCCGGAGGCTAATTCAAGAAAATTCAACGCTGCATATGGGCAAAAGTGCGCACCCTCCGGGGAGAGCGATACGCAGCGATCTGCGCACAAACAAAGTCCTCGAATTCCCTACGGGGAGTCCTTCGCACTTTTTTGCACACATCTCACCACGTCTCGCTCTCTCAAAAATTGAGATAGTTACTTGGTGCGGTGATGACTCTATCTTTTCCAGGCTTTGAACCGGAGTCGGACGTAGTCGATGACCCATCCCTTCTCCGGGTCATAGAGACTCTCCCGCAATATCGTACGGCACTCTCCGAGGAAGATCTCCTGCTGTTTGGGGCTGAGATGTCCGATGATGCCGTTGGCGAAGATCTCCAGCCAGTAGCGCACGTCCTCCATCGGGGTGGGGCGGGGAAACCGATCGATCGACTCCACTCTGAAGCCCTCCGCTTCGAGGATTTTCCGGTAGCTTTGGGGTGTGGGAAAGTACCAGGAGATCTCGGGCTCCCCGAATTCCGGATGTCTGGCGAAGACCTCTTCGATGGCGGCGACGATCTGTGCGACGTTCCCGGCTCTCCCGAATTCCGCGACGAAACGACCGCCCGGCTTGAGGGAGGCGGCGATGTTCCGGACGGCTTCCCCGGCCTGGGGGATCCAGTGGAGTACGGCATTGGAAAAGACGGCGTCGAACTTCTCCCGCCAGGGGAGCGGTTCCGTCAGGGAGGCTTCATAGGTTTCGATTCCCTTTTCTCTGGCTTTTGGGACCATTTCGGGGCTCTGATCCACGCCGATGACATGGGCGCCCCGACGCATGATCTCCAGAGTGAGGCTCCCCTCGCCGCATCCGGCATCGAGGATCATTTCTCCTTCCTTGGGATCGAGGAGGTCGACGAGGGGGGAGGCGAGCTTATAGACAAAATCGGTGTGTTCGCTGTAGCTGTCCGGGTTCCATTGGTTGTTCTTTTTTTTCGGTTGCATCGTTATATATTCCTTGTGATCGTAACATACGTCGGGTGGACGGATCGATCGGTCAAAAAACCGAAAACTTTGTTTTCAGGACCGAATCGATAGAGCGGTTTTTCAGGTAAAGCTTGTAGGAAATCGGTTAATCAGGAAGCGCAGTGTAGGGGAAGAAGCAGGAGAGCGGTGAATCTCCGGGTGCAGTGGTGACGACAGTGTACCGTTCGCATGGGCTCTCCTTTTTTCAGGGAATTGTATCGGATATATGGAAGCGGGTCAAAAGCGTAGAGGACCTTCGATAGGAAATAGATCCGATAAATTCGACAAATCTGATCTCTTTCATAAGATTTAAAGGTATAATTAAAGGTATAATTATCTATAAATACACAGAGTCTCAAATTCCTGAAAGAGAATAATGCAAACGCTGATCCTCTCCTATATCCCGATCCTCGCAATGATCTTCTCCACTATGTTCACGGTGGCAGCGCTCTATCTGCTCCGTTATCGGGTTCCCCGACGGAATGCATCCCTGTTTCTCTCATCCGCTTCGATCCGGCCGGCACGGTACGGCACCGGCCCTACGCTGGATATGGGGGGCGATCTGAAATCCTTCGAAGGGTGGAAATATCGGGATATGATGGAGCAGCTGCTGCGCCTGAAGCACCGGATCTATCTGGAGAGTGAGCTGCATGACCACCGTACGGCGGGAGGG
>JALWZI010000237.1 GCA_027002755.1 Campylobacteraceae bacterium
TCTTCGGTGCGGCACGGAATATCGAAAACGGCGGCTCCCTCACCATCATCGCCACGGCGCTCATCGAGACCGGCAGCCGGATGGATGAGGTGATCTTCGAAGAGTTCAAAGGAACCGGAAACGCCGAAGTGGTCCTCAGCCGCCACGTCGCCGACCGCCGCATCTACCCCGCCATCGACGTCACCAAGTCCGGCACCCGCAAAGAGGAGCTCCTCACCGACCCCGAAACCCTCCAAAAAGTCTGGGCCATCCGCAACGCCATGCAGAACATGGAAGAGGTCGAAGGCCTCAAATTCCTCTTCTCCAAAATGCTCAAGACCAAAAGCAACGAAGAGTTTCTCAGCATCATGAATGAGGGCGCGTAGTTTCGGGTGCGATGCACCCGAAACTACGGATTGAGAATTGAGAATGGAGGATGGAGAATTGAAAGGGAAGGGCCAAAACATTGTTTTGGATCGCTCTTTCGCTTTTGCTGTCCGCATTGTCAAACTCCATCGTCATCTGAACGAACATCATCGTATCTTTTCTTTGAGCGATCAGGTTCTTCGCGCCGGTACCTCTATCGGTGCCAATATAGTTGAAGCGCAGGATGCCCAAAGCGAGAAAGATTTTCTCCACAAAATGTCGATCGCTCTCAAAGAGGCACGGGAAACCCGCTACTGGCTCTCTCTTTTAGCAGAAACTGAGTATCTTGATAAAACTAGTAAAGCTTTCATTACACTTAACGAAGAGTTGGAAATACTCCTGAAACTACTAGTCAGCATCACCAAAACCAGCAAAACAAAATGCCAGTAGAAAAATTCTCCATTTTCCATTCTCAATCCTCCATCCGAAAACGCATTTGCGTTTTCGACTCCGGTTTGGGCGGTCTCACCGTCGTCCGCTCTATCCGTGAGTGGCTGCCCGGGGCTGAGATCCTCTATCTGGCCGATACGGCCCATGCGCCCTACGGGGAGAAAACCCATGAGGAGATTCGACGCTATTCCCTGGAGATCGCCCGCTTTTTCGTCGAGGAGCAGGGGGGCGATGCTCTGGTCGTGGCCTGCAATACCGCCACCTCTGCGGCGATCGCCGTGCTGCGGGAGCGTTACCCAGATCTGCCAATCGTGGGGACCGAGCCGGGGATCAAGCCGGCTTTGGGCGCGACTCAGACAGGAAAGATCGGTGTGATGGCTACTCCGGCTACCCTGGCGGGGGAGAAGTACCAGGCGCTGGTGGATCGCCTCTGCGGCACACAGGAGGTGGAGCTCTTCGAGCGGGCCTGTCCGGGGCTGGTGGATCGGATCGAAACGGGACGGATCGACACTCCCGAGACCCGGGCGATGCTGGAGGGGTGGCTCTCTCCCATGCGAAGCGCCGGAGTCGATACCATCGTCCTGGGCTGCACCCACTATCCTCTGGCTGCCGAAGCGATCGGGCAGGTGATGGAGGCGCCGGTGACACTCATCGAGACCGGGGAGGCGATCGCCCGGCGCCTGGCGTCGCTGCTGGGGGAGCAGCCGGCCGAAGAACCGGGACATCTACGGATCTTCGCTACCGGGCCGATCGACGACAAGGCGGTGGAGCGGATTGTGGGGGAGAAGGTGGATTTGGAATTGAGGATTGAGAATTGAGAATGGAGGATTGTAGATGGGAGATGGGGGTTCGAAGATGACTCGGAGAATGTTTCTGTCCTATCTTGTGGTGGGCTTGATGGTTCTTTGGGCGGGGGAGGCTTCGACGAAGCAACGGTTCATCGAGGCGGCCAGGGGCCAGGTGGGCCGGACGCTGATCTACGATCCCGCTTATGTGAAGCTCAAATTCCCGGGCGGAGATGTTCCCATCGTGCGTGGGGTCTGTACCGATGTGCTGGTGCGGGCCTTTCGGGGGGTGGGGATCGATCTGCAGGAGCGGATCTGGCGTCACAAAAAGGCCCATCCCGAGCTCTATAAAGGTCTCTACTACACCGACCGTCTCGATCCCAATATCGACCATCGCCGGGTCAAAAACATCCAGGCCTATCTGGCGGCAAGGGGCTATCGGGTGCGGGGGCGCTTTCTGCCCGGGGATATCGTGGTTTGGAAGCTCCCCGGCTCCAATCTGGACCATATCGGCATCTGCTCCGATCGTCTCAACGCCGCCGGCGAACCCCTCATTATCCACAACGTCGGTGCCGGGGCCAAAGAGGAGGATGTGCTGAGGGCCTACCGAATCGTCGATCATTTCCGGGTATTTCGCTGATGCGTCTGGATGCTTTTCTGGCGGAGCGGGGCGATTTCTCCAGCCGAAACAAAGCCGCCGAGGCAATCCGTGCCGGGAGGGTCAGCATCGGAGGGCGGCAGATCCTCAAGCCCTCGCATCAAGTGGGACCGGAGGATGAAGTCGCCGTCGCGGATGGGGAGGATTGGGTCTCCCGGGCCGCGGGGAAGCTGACGGGTTATCTGCGGGAACATCCCGTCGCCATTGCCGGCAAAAGCTGCCTCGACATCGGCAGCTCCACCGGGGGCTTCACCCAGGTCCTGCTGCGCCAGGGAGCGGCGCGGGTGGACGCGGTGGATGTGGGGCGGGATCAGCTGCACCTTTCACTACGGGAGGCTCTCAGAGTCCGCGTCTATGAATCCACCGACATCCGCGATTTCAATCCGGGAATCCGCTACCCGATCATCGTCTCGGATGTGAGTTTCATCAGCCTCTCACACATCCTCCCCTCCATCGTCCGACTGGCGGAGGAGGGGGCCGAGGTGATCCTGCTCTTCAAACCCCAGTTCGAAGTGGGTCGGGAAGCCAAACGGGACCGCCGCGGCGTGGTCACCGACGAGGGAGCGATTGAGTCGGCGATGGAGCGTTTCGAGGGAGAGACGGCGGCGCTGGGCTGGGAGCTGCTGCGCAAAGTCCCCAGTAGCGTAACGGGCAAAGAGGGGAATTTGGAGTGGGTTTACCATTTCCGCCTGTAGGCGGAAATGGGATGTTGGATGATGGATGTTGAATTTTGGATGAGCGGGGATAAAATTTCCGTTACAATAATCCAAAACTCCTATTGAGGTACACCCATGTCGTCAGCCAATACCATCACCTGTCCCAACTGCGGGACGGTCATCGATATCGACGAGATCTTCTATCATCAGATCGAGGCCAAGTTCAAAAAAGAGCAGATCGAGGAGCGGAAGCGTCTTCAGGCGGAGATCGAGGAGGCGCGCAAGCAGTATAAAAACCATCTTGATTCTCTCAAAGCCAAGGAAGAGGCACTCAAAGAGGAGAAGGAGCGATTCGACGAGAAGCTGAGACAGGCGACGAAGGAGCAGCTGCGCCAGGAGAGGGCGAAGCTGGCCGAGGAGCTGAAAAAGGAGATCACCGCCGAGCAGAGCGCGGCGATGGAGATGCTCAAGAAGGAGCTGGAGGCCAAGTCCAAAGAGGTCCAGGAGCTCTCGGCGGCCAAGATCGAGATCGAGCGGCTCAAGCGGGAGAAGGAGGAGGCGGCGCTGAAGGCCAAGGCCGAAGCGGAAGCCAAACTCAACGAAGCCCTGGCCAAGGAGCGGGAGAAGCTCCAGAAGAGCCTGGACGAGATCGCCGCCCAGCGCCTCAAAAAGATCGAAGAGGAGCAGGCGATGAAGCTGCGGGAGAAGGACGAGCAGCTCAAGCAGCTCCAGCGCTCCCTGGAAGAGGCCAAACGCAAGGCGGAGCAGGGGAGCATGCAGGTCCAGGGGGAGGCGCTGGAGCTGGCCATCGAGGGGTGGCTGCGCGACCAGTTCCCTTTCGATCAGATCGAAGAGGTCAAAAAGGGGGCCTTCGGCGCCGACTGCATCCAGACGGTCCATACCCGGGAGGTTCAGAAC
>JALWZI010000238.1 GCA_027002755.1 Campylobacteraceae bacterium
TGGGGGTGGATTTTTCCGGCGCTCCCCTGGGCAGCGGTCTCATGCGGATGCAGGACGACCTGATGCTGATGAACATCGCCGCACCGGTGGCGCTGAGAGAAGCGGGGCTGAGCGTCGGAATCGCTCCGATCCTGCAGGTGGGAATGCTGGATTTAGAATACGAACGCCGAAAGCTGCTGGGCGGCACAGAGCATGGCCATCCCTTCGACAAAGATTTCGCCGTGGGCGGAGGTGCGGTGATCGGTCTGGCCTACGATTTCGGCAACGGCTTGATCCTGGGAGCCAAATACCGCACCCCTATCACCATGAGTTACTCGAATTCCGGAGGCGGCAACGATCTGGAGCTCCAGCAACCCGGCGAATTCGGCGTGGGCTTCAGCTATCGCTACGGTCCGCACACTTTCGCTTTCGACTACAAGAGGATCCAGTGGGGCAGTGCGACGGGTTACGAGGATTTCGGGTGGCGTGATCAGAATGTCTATGCCGTCGGCTACCAGTACGATACGGGCACCTGGGCTTTGAGGCTGGGATACAACCACGGCAAAAGCCCCATCGACACTTCCCGCACTGTCGGATGGCAGGACTACCTCAATCTCCTGGGATTTCCCGCCACCTCGGAGGATCACTATACCCTGGGAGGCAGCTACAAGATCGACGAACGTTTCACCCTCGATCTGGCCGCCGTCTATTCACCGCGGCAATCCGTCAAGGGGATGATCCATGAAGGAGGGCTGCTGGGGGATGTCGCCATCACCAACCGACACTCGGAGTTCAGCCTGACCGCCCAGATCGACTATAGGTTTTGATGTTTCGTCGCCTACTCCAGCTCCCGCTCCCGGTTCCGCAGATAACGGGCGATCCCTTCGGCGATCCCTTTGGCCTCCAGGTCCTGATAGCGGGGGTTGAAAAGCCGTTTTTTCTCCCAGGGGTGGGTGATGTATCCCGTCTCCACCAGGATCGCCGGCATCTCGGCCCCCACCAGGACCCAGAAGGGCGCCGGCCGTACCCCGCCGTCTTCCACCCCGCGATAGCGGCTTCTGAGGTTGGCCAGGATGCTGCGTTGAACATCCAGGGCCAGCTTGTTGGAGAGGATGATCTTGGAGCGGGTCAGGGTCTTGAGGAAGGTGTTCATACTGTTGCGGTAGTACTTGGTGAAGCCGACACTGTTCTCCTTGGCGGCAACACGGCGCGCTCTGGCACTGCGGGCCGGCGAAAGGAAATAGGTCTCGATCCCGTGAGCGACGGAGGCGCGACTGAGACGCCCCACGGCATTGGCATGGATCGAGACGAAGATGTCCCCATGCTTGATATTGGCATAGCGGGTCCGACGGTGGAGCTTGATGAAACGGTCCGAACTCCGGGTCATCACCACATCGAAGCCCATCCGTTTGAGGTGCCGACGCAGGCGCAGGGCGATTTGCAGGACCGCATCCTTCTCCCGGTAGCGGCGGCTGGGGTCCAGGGCCCCGGTATCGTGTCCGCCGTGTCCCGGATCGACGATGATCCGATAACGCCGATGGGGTGAGTGAGGCCGCTCCTTCATCAGACGGCTTTTGGCAGGCTTTCGGGCATTGCTCTTTCTTTTACCGCTCTTTGTCGTGTGCCTGACAGCCTTATGCGTCGGAGTTTTTCCTGGGGCGATCGTCTTCTTCGAACCGATGGAGGCGAAAAGCCCCCGGATGCTTCCGGGGCCTCCGCCGGATCCTTTGGGCAGGACGATCAGGTAGGTATCGCTTTTGAGCGGATAGTGGGCGATGGCGTAGGCCTCCGGGGTCTCGATGACCAGACGCACCGTATCCCGGCGGTACTGGGCGACACGGATGGAGCGGATCTGAGGACCGTATTGAAGTTTCTTCGCCAAACTCCGGGAGCCCAGTCGCGTGTTTTTCAGATCGAAGACATAACGGAAAGAGCCGGTACCGTGCAGAACGAAGTGGTGGACGTTTCCCCGGTCGAAAGGGCGGTCGAAATGGAGCAGGAGACGGTTGTATCCCATCTCCAGGGACTGAAGCGTCACCGGCGAAGCAGCCGCCGGCAACAACGATCCCGCGATCAGCAGCAGCCCCGCAAGGAGCCGACGGATAGCGTTGAGGGTCCTACTCTCCATTGATCAGCTTGTCCATCAGTTCCCGGACAGTGATGATCTCCTTGAGACGATAGCCGTTGGCACCGGTGAAGAAGAGACCCGTCTCCTTCTTGCCGTCGTAGGCATCGCTGAGACGGTCGGCGATACAGTACCCCACCACTTTGGCCTCCTCACCCCGGTGACAGGGAGCGACACAGTTGGAGATGCAGGCGATCTTGGGGGCGGTCCCCTCCTCGATCCGGCGGTGAAGTTCGGTCTTGACCCCTCGGGCGGGATAGCCGACCGGGGATTTGAAGAGCTTGATATCCTCCTCTTTCGCCTCGATGATGGTGCGTTTGAAGGTCTCGCTGGCATCACACTCTTCGGTGCCGATGAACCGGGTCCCCATCTGGACGCCGTCGGCCCCCAGTTCCATCATCCGAACGATATCGTCATGATCCCAGACCCCGCCGGCGGCGATCACCGGGATATCTCCCCACTTCTTCGCCTCCTCCACCACCGGGGGCAGGATCGCCTCCAGCTGGTTTTCGGGCTTGAAACAGTCGTCGTACTTGAAGCCCTGATGCCCGCCGCTGAGCGGTCCTTCGACGATTACTGCGTCAGGGAGGCGTCCGTGGGCCTTCTCCCAGCGGCGGCAGAGGATCCGCAGTGCCTTGGCCGTGGAGACGATGGGCACCAGAGCCACGTCGGGATAGTTTTTGGCTGCCTCGGGCATGGTCAGGGGCAGGCCGGCTCCGGTGATGATGATATCGGCCCCGGCTTCACAGGAGTCACGGACCACCCGGTCGTAGTCGTTGATGGCATAGAGCACGTTGCTGGCCAGGGGCTTGTCACCACAAAGCTTGCGGGCGTTCTCGAAGATCTTGAAGAGTGCCCGGCGGGAGTAGAAGTTTTCCACTTCGTAGGGTCGGTCGTCCGCCATCAGCTTGTCGGCATAGGCCCGGTTCCCGTAGATCCCGGTCCCGACAGAGCTGATGACCCCCAGCCCTCCTTCGCGGCTGACGCTTCCCGCCAGCCGGTCCCAGGAGATCCCGACCCCCATCCCCCCCTGGATGATGGGTTTTTCGATGACATGCTTTCCGATCTTGAGAGGCTTGAATTCCATGATTATCCTACCTTGGCCCGTGCGAATTTGCGTTTGCCCACCTGGAGAATGTACTCTCCGGGCTCCAGTTTGAGCTGATCGTCCTCGACCTTCTCCTGGTCGATCCGGACCGCCCCCTGCTTGATGTCCCGGCGTGCCTGGGAGTTGGAGGGCTCCAGCCCCGCTTCCACCAACGCTTTGCAGATCCAGATCCCCGCCTCCAGAGTCACCTCCGGGATATCCTCGGGGATCTGCCGCGCTTTGAAGAGGCTGTCGAAGGCCTCCTTGGCCTGCCGGGCCGCCGCTTCGTCATGGAAGCGGGCCGTGATCTCCAGTGCCAGCATCTCTTTGGCCCGTTTGGGGTGCAGCTCACCGCTTTCGACCTGCCGTTTCATCTCGGCGATCTCCTCCAGGGAGCGGGTGCTGAGCAGCTCGTAGTAGCGCCACATCAGCTCGTCGGAGATCGACATCAACTTGGCGTAGATCTCCTTGGCCGGTTCGGAGATCCCCACATAGTTGCCCAGGCTCTTGGACATCTTCTGCACCCCGTCGAGCCCCTCCAGGATCGGCATCATCAGCACCGCCTGCTCTTTGCCCACGTTGTAGGCCCGCTGCAGATGGCGTCCCATCAGGAG
>JALWZI010000239.1 GCA_027002755.1 Campylobacteraceae bacterium
GGGTGCCCAGGGAGGGATCTGGGGATCGATCCTCGGTCTGCTCATCGGCGGCGCCCTCTTCACCGTTCCAGGCATCGGCCCCATCGCGGGAGCCGGCACCATCGGCGGAGCTTTGGCCGGGATGATCAGTGGAGCCGCCGCCGGCGCGACGGCCGTCGGGCTGGTGGACGGCCTCATCGAATGGGGCCTGAGCCGCGCCAAGGCCGAAGAGTACAAACAACGGATCGAAGAGGGCAAAGTGATCCTCTTCGTCAAAGGCAGCCTCCAAAAAACCGAAGACGCCGCCGTCATTCTTCGGGAACTCTCGGCCCAGGTGGAACATCAGTAAAATACGGGGCGTCCAGGCCCTGATTCTTATTTTGCCTCTCCCTTCAATATTACAACTCAACTTTCATATCCTCATTGATTAAAAAAAAGACAATGTATCATTTTTAAAATAATTGTTGGTTATATATTGATCAATTTTTAGACTATTTTATATTCTTGTAGTTGATCACGATCAAGACCAAAAACTCCAATACTCCTATAATTTGTCCCTATCCAAAGGATAAATACCCTTGATTTTATGGAAGGAAATACCATGAGTTTCGCCACCTCCATAGAGCTGCTCAAGTTTCACTGGGCAGCCTATTCGATCTACGCGCTGCTGATCGTATCGGTCATCGCCTGGTTCGGCTACAACCTCACCCGCAAAGAGAAAGTCAGATCGATCGTCCGTATTCCCTTTTACGGTTATATCGCTTTTCTCGTCGCCGGGGGAGTCGGTCACCACATCTTCACCTACAATGCGATCCCCTGGGTCGCCGAGGATATTATGCGCCATGACATCAAAGCCGATCACGAGTACACCATCGCCATCGACAAACATCGTTGGAAACTTCCCGAAAAGCCCATCCGCTTCAAGCAGGGGGATAAGGTCCGATTCAATGTCACCAGTACGGACCTCACCTACGGGTTCGGTCTCTTTCGCAAAGACGGAACGATGGTGATGCAGATGCAGGTCCTGCCCAAACACAAAAACGACATCCTCTGGACCTTCAACGAATGCGGAAAATTCGACCTGACCTCCACGGAGTATTCGGGCCCAGCCCAGTACGATTCCGAAACGGGCCGGGACAAGATGTGGGTCAGGGACGCCGTGATCGTCGACTGCAACCCCAAATTGGCACGTAACTAAGGAGATCCGATCATGCAGAAAAAAAGTCTCTTTCAGACACTGATCCACGGAACCGATTTCGACCATACCCAGCTGAGCGCTCTGCAGAAAGTGACCCTCCGGGCGGTCGTCATGAGCTTTCTCTTTTTCGGCTTGGTGGCCGTCGAGGGGATGATCATGCGGATGGTCCAGACCGGCCCTTCCAACCCCCTGCCAAAGATGTTCAACCATCCGGAACACTACTTCTCCATCATGACGGTTCACCCCATCGTGGGGATCTTCGGCTCCACCTATCAGCTGGTCTTCGCCGCCTTCATGTTTCTGGTCCCCTACCTGACCAAAAAGCCGCTCTACAGCGTCAAACTGGCCAACGCCGTCTGGCTGCTGATCACCGTCGGCACCGCCCTGGCCTGGCTGGCGGGCTTTATCTGGCAGTATGCACCGCTGTATACCCTCTACTGGCCGCTGCCTGCCGATATGGAGCAGTTCAAACTCATCGGCGGTTTCGTCTTTGTTATCGGCGTAGCACTGATTATGCTCGGCACCATCGGCTTCATCTACAACATCTACGCCACCATCTTCGCCCGCACCGGGGTGCACAAGAACAAAACCACCAAAGAGCTGCTCATCTCCGGTTTCGGGATCGACGGGCTGATGAACCTGATCCACAAGCTCACCGGCAGGCCCCCCTACTCCAAAGAACCGGCTCTGAGCCTGCCGGTGGTCGCCATCTTCCGCGGAACCGTCGATACCTTCCTCGACGCCATCGTCATTCTGGGGGCGGGAATCCTGGTCCTCGTCTATCTGATCGCCGATGCCGGGGGCGTCACCTGGGATGTCCACGCCGTCGATTCCCTGCTCTACAAGAACTTCTTCTGGTGGGGGCTCGACCTGGTGGCCGACGGACTGGTGCTGATCTACGTCGCCGGCTCCTGGTATCTGCTGGCGACCATCATCACCGGACAGAAGCTCTTCATGGAGAACGTCGCCCGGGCGGCGCTGCTGCTGGAGCTCTTCGTCTCCTGGATGGTCTGGAGCCATCACCTCCTGGCCGATCAGCCCCAGCCGGAGATGATGAAGCTCGTCTCCGGGGAGATGGTCACCGCCTTCGAGCTGCTGACTCAGGGGCTGGCCCTCTTCATCACCCTGGTGACCCTCTGGAAGGCCCGCCCGCTGAAGATGAGTCCGGAACTGGCCTATCTACTGGGAGGTCTCATCGGTTTCGGTCTGGCGGTTCCCGCCGGGATCATCCAGGCCGATATGGGGATGAACCGGGTGCTTCACAACACCCAGTGGATCAGCTTCGCCCACTTCCACATCGCCCTGATCGTGGGGCTCTACATGACCCTCTACAGTGCGCTGTATGTGCTTTGGCCCCTGGTGACCAACAACACCACCCTATTCAGCAAAAAGCTAACCTGGACCCACTTCTGGCTCTACCTCATCGGCGGAGTGGGGATGGGGGCCTTCGCGGGAATGGCCGGACTCGACGGTATGCTGCGCCGTCACCTTTATGTCAACGGAGAGTTCAACACCTGGATGATCCTCGCCGCCATCTTCGGCTCTATGGTGATGATCGCCTGGTTCATCTTTCTCTTCAACATCGTCATGAGCGTCGGACTCAAAGGGCTGATCGGGATCTTCCTCCCCGCCAAAGACAACGCCGCCGGCTACGGGCTCGACGAGGAACCGGAAGCGGCGCCGGAGGCCGTTCCCGCTCAGAAGTGAGCCTGTAGGGAATGGAGAATGGAAAATTGAGGATGGAGAATTTCGGTTGCTGCTTTGCAGCTTCTATTCTCTCAAGCCGCGAAGCGGCTCCCCAATGACCAATGACTAATAACCAATGACCCACCGACAGGAGTTACCGTGACCAACCTCGACCGTGTCGCCCGTGAGATCAAAAGCGTCGGACTCTATGACCTGATCCTCCAGGATATCAAAAAGATCCTGGGGACCGAACGTCCCACGGTGGATCAGATCCGCGAACTCCTGCGGACCCGCCCCGAGATCCTGCGGGAGTACAAACAGACCAACGTCGAGTACAACCTCAGCAACCTTCATCTCAAGCCGATTCCCACCGGCGCGCTGAAGGGAGAGTGCCGTGCCAAAGCGGAACGGTTCAATATCGATCTGGAGATCCTCAAAGAGATCGAGAAATACACCCTGGACTTCGCCCACTCCTCCACCCTGGTCATCATCTTTTCGGTGGAGTTCTTCGTCCTCTTTTCGGTGCAGTACTTCATCGTCCTGCTCAACCTCAAGGCCTATCAATGGTACATCTACGGCCTCTTCGCCCTCTCCATCGCGGCGGCCTGGTGGTACGCCAAAAAGATGCAGCGCAAATATGCGCGAGAGAACGCCCGCTTCGAACGGCTCTACGATGAAAGTCTCTCCCTGCTGGAGGAGTTGGAAGCCGATGGCTGTGTGAAGAAAGAGGATCTCTGGATCCACGAGAGCGACGAGCATGTCTGAGCAGATACTCCGCCTGGACCTCCCCTGGGACGAGCGGACCTTTCTGGAGGGGGCGAAGCTCGCCTACGATTACGACATGCGTCATGGTTGGCGGCGATACATCGGCTGGCTCTTCATCGCCCTGACCCAGTTCGGCGTGGTGGCGGCTTTCCAGCGG
>JALWZI010000240.1 GCA_027002755.1 Campylobacteraceae bacterium
TTGGGATAAGCTCTTTACCACAGGCAATACAGATATATGGGGAGTGAAAGTTTTTATTACTGGTATTTAAATCGTTGACGTTTATAATGCTTTTATTTGAGCCAAGAGCATATTTGTATTGGGCCATATTAATTTACTAAAAATACACCATAAGTGTGATGGGCCCTAATTAGGCCCATCACAGCTTGCCGTCGAGATGATCGGCCAGCCGCTGGAGCTTGGTCTTGTAGGCTTCCAGATCGAAATCTTTGATCCGGGCGACGCCGTCCTCGACTGCAGCCTGGGCGACGGCAGAAGCGACGTAGACCAGGACCCGGCGGTCGAAGGGAGAGGGGATGATGTAATCGGGGCCGAACTCCATCGTCTCACGGCCGTGGGCCTTTTTGACATGCTCAGGAACGGGCTCTTTGGCCAGAGCGGCGAGGGCCTTGGAGGCGGCCATCTTCATATTTTCGGTGATCTTGGTGGCGCGCACGTCCAGGGCGCCGCGGAAGATCTGGGGGAAGCCCAGGACGTTGTTGACCTGGTTGGGGAAGTCGCTGCGGCCGGTGCCGATGATGACGTCGGGGCGTGCCTCTTTGGCCAGAGGAGGCATGATCTCGGGGACGGGGTTGGCACAGGCGAAGATGATGGGGCTCTCTTCGCTCATGGTCTTGACCCACTCGGGCTTGATCAGGTCGGGACCGGAGAGACCCAGGACCATATCGGCGCCCTTCATGGCATCTTCGAGGGTGCGGTCTTCGGTCTCGAAGGCGAACTGCTGCTTGTATTTGTTCAGGTCGGTCCGTCCGCTGTGGATGACCCCTTTGGAGTCGAGCATGGTGATGTTCTTGACCCCCAGCTGCTTGTACATATTGGCGCAGGCGATCCCGGAAGCGCCGGCCCCGATGACGACGACCTTGAGATCTTCGACCGGTTTGCCGGTCATCTCCAGGACGTTGATGAGACCCGCGGTGGTGATGACGGCGGTACCGTGCTGATCGTCGTGGAAGACGGGGACGTTACAGATCTCTTTGAGACGATCTTCGATCTCGAAACATCGGGGCGCTGAGATATCCTCCAGGTTGACACCGCCGAAGCTGTCGGCGATCCGGGCGACGGTCTCGATGATCTCTTCGGTATCTTTGGTGTTGAGCTCGATATCGACGGCGTCGACGTTGGCGAAGGTCTTGAAGAGGACCGCTTTCCCTTCCATGACAGGCTTGCTGCCCAGATGGCCGATGTCTCCCAGGCCGAGAACGGCAGTTCCGTCGCTGATGACGGCGACCAGGTTGCCCTTGTTGGTGTATTCGTAGGCCGCCTCTTCATCCTTCTCGATCTCGAGGCAGGGGTAGGCGACCCCGGGGCTGTAAGCCATGGCCAGCTCTTTTTCGGTATCGCAGGGTTTGGTGATCAGGGTTCCGATCTTTCCGTTGGTGTCGAACTCGTTACGCGCTTTGTGGTACTGCAGGGATTCTTCTCTGAATTTGTCGTTGCTCATGGCATCTCCTGTTGTTGTGAAATAAAGATACATTATCTTACTCAGAAGTACTTGAGATTGCCAATTGTCAGAGAAGAAGCGGAGCGATTTCACTTCCATGTGTAACGGGATTACGCAGAATGGATTTTGGATTTTGGATTTTTAGGCCTTGACAAAAAATGTCATTCACCTAAAATTCTTCATTCCCAATAAGCTGGGCGCAGAGCTCGAAGCGGTTGTGGGTCATGAGGTGGACTTTGGGGTGCAGGGCCATGATCTCGTCGAAGATCCGCTTGGAGAGGGTGAAGCCCACCTCCCGCTCCTTCTCGGCACCGTCCATGGCGGCCAGGTTCATCTCGTCGATGATCGCTTTGGGGACGCTGATGCCGGGGACCTTGTCGTCGATGAAGGTGGCGGTGCGCGCCCGGACGATGGGGAACTGTCCCAGGATCAGCTGGGCCTCTTTGGCGGTTTCGCGGATGCTTTTGCTCTGGGCCTCTTCGAAGATCGCCAGGAGCTCCCTCGCATTCTCCAGGTCAAAGACCGGCTGGGTGATGATGGCCCGGGCGCCGTAGTCGAGCTTCTTGACCATCCGTTTCATCAGCTGCTTCATATCCTTGGCGTAGGCGTTGCTCACGGCGAAGGGGTAGATGGGTTTGGGGCGGGGGTCCAGTTCCTGCCCCGAATAGTCGAAGCCGTTGTTGAGACGGTAGATGATGCTCAGCAGCAGGGTGCTGTCACGCTCCAGGACCCCCTTGACCTCGGGCTGGTCACTGAACTTGGCGGGATCGCCCGTCAGCGCCAGGATTAGACGGATATCGAAGTCGTTGGCCCCCAGTAGGGAGGATTGCAGGGAGAGTTTGTTGCGGTCCCGCATACTCATGGTGGCGATGACCGGCTTGCCGAATCGCTGCTGGACGCGGATGGCGCTGAGGATCGCCGACATCTTGAGGCGGGCCAGGGGATTGTCGGTGACGGAGAAGCCACTGACTTTCTCCGGCAGACCGGCGGCTTCGATGGCCTGAAGGATCGGCTCCATAGAGGCGCCGTGGGGCGGGGTGATCTCTACGGTGATGAAGGGCCGGACCCCCTGCAGATTGTGGCAAAAGCTTTCGAACATCGGATTCTCTTTCATTCCCCGTCGGGTCGGTTTGGCTATAATTCTACCAAAAAGAGCCAAAGAGAGCCGATGCATAGACTGGCAGTATTCGATTTCGATTCGACATTGATGGATGGTGAGACCATCGATTTCCTGGCTGCGGAGCTGGGGCTGGAAGAGGAGGTGGCCGCCATCACCCGACAGGCGATGGAGGGGCATCTCGATTTTTTCAAATCCCTTCTTGCCCGGGTGGCGCTCCTCGAAGGCCTCCCCGCCGTGCGGGTCAAGGAGATCTGCGAAGGACTTCCTCTGATGCCGGGAGCCAAAGAGGCGGTTCACGGCCTGAAAAAGCGGGGCTACAAGGTGGTCTGCTTCTCCGGAGGGTTCCGGGTGGCGACCCGTCCCGCCTCGGAGCATCTGGGGCTCGATGCCGATTTCGCCAACTACCTCCACGATGACGAAGGGATCCTCACCGGCAAAGTGGGAGGGGAGATGATGTTCGGCGATTCCAAGGGTCGGATGATCGTGCGGCTCCAGCAGCTGCTGGGTGTCACCCCGGAAGAGACCCTGGTCGTGGGTGACGGCGCCAACGACCTGAGCATGTTCGCCCATGCGGCGACCCGGATCGCCTTCTGTGCCAAACCGATCCTCAAAGAGGCGGCCACCCATACCGTCGAGACCAAAGATCTCCGGAAGGTGCTGGAGATCGCCGACTCCCTGAAAGATCCCGCCGCGTCGTGACCTTCCGCTCCTGCCGCATCACCGATCTGCTGCGTCGGACGCTGCACTACCGTTCCGCCCTGATCCGGGGGAACCTGGCGGCGCTGCTGGCGACCCTGCTGACGGTGACGATCCCGCTCTTTATCCCGATCCTCGTCGATGAGCTGCTGCTCAAAAAGAGCCATACGATGACCGGCTGGGTGGCGGAGCATATTCACCCGATGAGTCTGGAAGGGTATGTCTTTTTCTTCCTGGGGCTGGTGATCGTGCTGCGGGGGCTCGGTTTCCTGCTCAATGTCTATCAGGTCAAGACCTTCCTGGGGGTCTCCAAAGATCTGGCCTACCGACTGCGCCGTTCGGCGGTGGAGCATCTGGAACGGGTCTCTCTCAAGGAGTACGAGACCAGCTCTTCCGGAGCCATCGCCTCCCGGCTCGTCACCGACATCGCCACCGTGGATACCTTCGTCGGGACCACGGTAAGCAAGTTCGTCATCTCCATCCT
>JALWZI010000241.1 GCA_027002755.1 Campylobacteraceae bacterium
GGCCCAACCCTCCACCCCGGTCGAGACCCCTTCGGCTCCGGCTGCCGCCCCGACGGCACGACCGGCTCCCGCCGCCGACACACCGGTGCCCGAAGCTCCTGCCGAAAACCCGGCAGAGGTACCGGCCGCCGAGGCTCCCCAGCCGGCTTCTCCAACACCGGAGGCTCCCTCTTCGGAACCGACCCCCGATCCGGGGGCCCTCAAATTCAAGGCGCTGATCGAGAAGCTCTACGATAGAGATTACGAATTGGGAGAGACCTTCGAGCGCAATATCCGCTACCGAAGCTTCGACGGCAGCACCCTGACCTGGGTCTCCGCCGCCCAGGGGGAGGAGAAGAAGCGTTTGATCCAGTTCTGGGGGATCATCCGGATGTTCGTTCAGGAGATCTTCGGGATGGAGGTCAAGATCGTCAACATCGCCGAAGAGGCGAAGCCGGAACCGGATAAAAAAAAACTGAGTAGCCCGGCCGACGAAGCACCCGGCCCCGAAAGTCCAGAGGAATCAGAGACCGAGGAGTGTGCCCTCCCCGACAATGCGCGTACTGCCAGCACCCTCGAAGCGGTGGAGATGCCCAACAGCTGCATGAACCCCGATCCCGGCACCACCGAAGCCTCCAAAGAGAAGGATCCGGCTACCCTCCTGGAGGAGCCGATGGTCAAGGAGGCCATCGCCCTCTTCGATCCCAAACGGGTCCGGATCAAGCGCAAAAGCTGAGGCTCACCCCTCCAGAAAGATCTTTTCCCCGAAGGGAACCTCCCCCTCCCGGTTGAGCACCCAGAGCACTTCATAAAGCGGCGCCCGCTCCGGGAAAGTTCCCTGGGCGTCGGTGAAGTAGATCAGGAGCTTCGGCGGCTCCAGCTTCCGCTCTATATAGTCGAAAACAGGGCGAAAATCGGTGTGTCCTCCCCCCACCAGAGTGCTTCCCAGCCGTTCACCGGGAGCCAGCTCCCGGTGAAGCCGGATTTTGGAATCGGCCACCAGCAGATCGATCCGATAGTCGGGGAAGTGGAGCAGAATCTCCTCCAGCTCTGCCAGAAAACGCCCCAGGCTCTCCTCATCCACCGACCCGCTGCTGTCGATGGCCACGGCGATACGCAGAGTCTCGGAGTCGAGCCGCGGCAGGGCGATCCCCCGGTAGAGATGTTTCAGATTAGGAGGAGCGAAGCTGTAGCTGCTCTTGAGCATCGCATCCAGATAGCGCCAGAGCCGCTGCCGCCAGTCGAGCCGGTGGGCGAAGTAGCGGGGAACGAGACGCTCCAACCCCTCGGGCAGAGCTCCCTCCCGCTCCATCCGGGCAAAGATCTGTTCCAGGAAGGCCCGATCCAGTGCCTCCGTTGTACTCTCCTCAGCCGAGAGACTCTCCCTCTTTTCCCCCGTTTGCTGCCAGGCGGGGAATCGGTCTTCCCGGCTCGTCGGTGCCTCATCGTATGGTCTTTCCGCTTCGTTTTCCTCCGCTTCGCTCTCCTCCGTCTCCATGCTTTCCAGAAGTTCGGCGTAGATCTCTTCGGCGTACATTCCGCGATAGCGTGCATCATAGCGGGCCAGCAGCGGCAGCTCGAAACCGTTCTCGGCCAACAGGGCGTTGACGGCATAGTCGGTGGCCAGTTCCCAGAGCCGTCGCTGACGCCCTTCCCCCCGGTTCTCGTGCCAGAGGACCCGGTGCATCGCCGCGTTGGCCAGCACCGCCATCATCTCCTCTTCCTCCAGCTCCGCCAGCCAGGAGGGGTTGTAGCGCAGCGTCTCTCCCCGGCTCTGAAAGGTGGGCAGATCCTCCGAGGCCGCCAATGTCAGTGTCGCGGCGATATGGCCGAAGTAGGGGGCCTCCGTCATCAGCCGGGCCCGGACCCGTTCCCACCGTTCCTGCTCTCGGAGGTTTCGCTTCATCTCTTACTCCAGCAGATAGGCGAAGCGGGCCACCCACTCCCCCCAGGCGGGGCAGACTTCCGGATCGATACCCGCCAGCTGAAGCTCCCGCACCAGCAGCACCGCAAACTCCCCGGGAAGCTCCATGCTGAACCGCAGCACCGCTGCCAGCGCTTCGGGAGAATTTGCGGCTTTCAGACGGTTGACCAAGCCGGTGACCAGAACCGTCAGGAGTCGGGGATCCTCTTCGACCTCCCCGGCCTCTCCCCTCAGAATCGCTTCGAGATCCGGCAGCCTCTTTCTCACCTGCAGAAAGCTCAGAAACTCCACCGCCGCCGCCCGTCCCACGGCACCGCTGACCGCCTCCAGGAGCAGTTCGGGCTCCATCTGGGCGCCGATCATCCGGTCCACGTAGCTCCAGGAGCGAGGCGTAGGGAAGGCCTTTTCACCGCTCTCGGGGTCAAAGGCGAAGAGGGCTTCGGGAGCATAGCTCAGGTAGGCGATCAGCTCCGGTGAGACTCCCGAGGCGTAGGCCCAAGCTTTCCAATCCTCCAGGGTCGCCTCCATCTCCAGATGGACGAAACGGTTGGCCAGGGGCGGTGGCATCCGGTAGAGGATCCCCCGGTCGTTCTCCCGATTCCCCGCCGCCACGATGCTCCACCCCACGGGCAGTTCATACGCTCCGACTCTCCGGTCCAGGACCAGCTGATAGGCCGAAGCCTGCACCGCCGGCGGGGCGCTGTTGATCTCGTCGAGAAAGAGAATCCCCCGGGAGTCCGGGTCTTTGGGCAGGAAACTCGGCGGTGCCCAGACCCCCTGCCTCGTCTCGGGATCGAAGAAGGGGATCCCCTTCAGATCGGTAGGATCCAGCAGCGCCAGACGCAGATCGAGAAACTCCAACCCCTCTGCCCGGGCGATCTGTCGGACGATGGAGGACTTGCCGATCCCCGGCGGTCCCCAGACAAAGGCCGGCAGCCGCGCCGCCACCAGCCGCTGAAGCGTCTCTTTCACCTGCGAAGGCCTCATCGTTTACTCCTCTCGATCGCTTTCGGATATTTCATCTCTGTTTCCATTCCTTTCATCTCATCCCCATTTCACGATTGGCTTCCCGTACGAATTTTTCGTTCCGCTGGAGGATCAGCCAGAGACGGTGGTCCGTCTTGAGCTCATGGAGGATCTCCATGGGCGTGGCGGGGTTGGCAGCCAGAGCCTGCAGCAATCCGAAATCCCCTCTTGCGTAGAGTTTCTCAAGAATCGGCTCCGGAGTGGAAGGGTTCCCGGCCAATCTCTCCAGAACCTCTGCCTTTCCCAATGCAAAAAACTTCTTGAGAAGCGCTTCGGGAGTGGAGGGGTTGCGTGCCAACAGCGGATGCAGATCCTCTTTGTGGGCCAGGGACTCCAGGACACGGGTCGGGACGCTCTCGTTGGCCGCCAGTGCTTTGCAGAGTGCCGGCAGTTCAAGCGCGACCAGGCGCTCGGCTACCGCTTCGGCTAACTCTCTGTTCTCCCCTAGGATCGCCAGGCGTTCATCCCCCTCCCCAAGGCGCTTTAGAACCTTTTCCAGACGGGGCAGATCCACCGGCTGGAAACGCAGCAGTATCTCCGGCACCTTACCCTCTTCTTGCAGCAGACGCTCGAAAAGATCCTCCGCCAGAGCCGGGTTGGCCGCCAGGGCTACGGTGATCTCTTCGCCCCGCTGCTCTAGAAGATGCCGTTGGAGATTCGAGCTCAGCACCGGGTTGGCCGCCAGGATCCGATCGACTCCCGACTCCCGGCGACGCAGAAGCCTTTTGACCGTAGCCGGATTCAGGATCTCCCGGGTCGCCACCGCCTCGGGAATCGATATCCGCTCCCCCCTCCCCAGCCGGAACGCGAAGGCGGGAAACTCCAGCAGCGCTTCCAG
>JALWZI010000242.1 GCA_027002755.1 Campylobacteraceae bacterium
CACCTCCACTTTGCCGGAGATCCGGGCCGATTTGTCCGGCAGGGTCTCTCCATGACAGAGCAGACGTCCCCGGTCGATGATCCGCTGGGCCTCCCCCTGGGTGATCCCGAAGGTGCGCATCAGCCAGACGAAGGCCAGCTGTTCCTCCTTCAGGAAAAAGGTGCGTTGGACAAAGGGCAATCAGGACTCCTTCACGGGGATTTGAGTAGAATATTAGCCAATTTTGTTTGTTATTGGTGTATTGGTTATTGGTCTATTCGGATAGATTTTCACACTGATATCGCACCATGAAAGGGAAGTAAGTGGTAGAAAGATACGCACGTAAAGAGATGAAGGAAAAGTGGACGCAGCACGCCCGCTATGCCGCCTGGCTGGAGGTGGAGAAGGCGGTGGTCAAAGCCTGGAACAAGCTGGGACTGATCCCCGACGAGGATGCCAGGAAGATCGTCGAGAACGCCACGTTCTCGGTGGAGCGGATCGACGAGATCGAGGCGGAGACCCGGCACGACCTCATCGCCTTTACCACCAGCGTCGCCGAGAGCCTGGGGGAAGAGAGCCGCTGGTTCCACTACGGGATGACCAGTTCCGACACCGTCGACACCGCCGTGGCGCTCCAGATGAGAGACTCTCTCGAGCTCATCATCGAGGATGTGAAGATGGTGATGGAGTCGGTCAAAAAGCGGGCCATGGAGCACAAATATACCCTGATGGTGGGGCGGAGCCACGGGATTCACGGTGAGCCCATCACTTTCGGTCTCGTCCTGGCGGTCTGGTACGACGAGCTGCGCCGCCATCTGGAGAACCTGGAGCAGACCATGGAAGTGATCGCCGTAGGACAGATCAGCGGCGCGATGGGCAACTTCGCCCATGCCCCCCTGGAACTGGAAGAGATCGCCTGTAAAGAGCTGGGGCTCAAACCTGCTCCGGTGAGCAATCAGGTGATCCAGCGGGACCGCTATGCCCGGCTGGCCTCGGCACTGGCCCTGCTGGCCAGCTCTATCGAAAAGTTCGCTGTCCAGGTCCGCCACTGGCAGCGGACCGAGGTCTACGAGGCCGAGGAGTATTTCGCCAAAGGACAGAAGGGCTCTTCGGCTATGCCCCACAAGCGCAATCCGATCCTGACAGAGAACATCACCGGCCTGGCACGGATCATCCGGGCCTATGTCATTCCGGCCATGGAGAATGTCGCCCTCTGGCACGAGCGGGATATCTCCCACAGCTCTACCGAACGCTTCTGGCTCCCCGACAGTTTCGTTACCTCCGATTTTATGCTTCACCGCTTCAACAATGTCATCGCCAACCTGACGGTGATGCCCGAAAACATGCTAAAAAATCTCAATCTCACCGGTGGACTGGTCTTCAGCCAGCGGATCCTGCTGGAACTTCCCAAAGCAGGCGTGAGCCGCGAAGATGCCTACAAGATCGTCCAGCGTAACGCCATGAAGGTCTGGGAGGCACTCCAGCAGGGCAAACCTCCTGTCAATGAGAAGGGAGAGAGCCTCTTCCTGCAGTATCTTCTGGCGGATGAGGAGCTGCGCAGCAAGCTGAGCGAAGAGCAGATCCGGGAGGCTTTCGATTACAGCTACTACACCAAAAACGTCGATCGGATTTTTGAACGGGTTTTCGGAAAAGAAGACTGAAAAGCCATCCCATGGGCCCTTTTGGGAGCCCATAGATTTTATTAGAAAATGTTATAAAACTTCTGCCTTTTCTCCCCCCATTTTTAACATGACCATCAGTTGTTTTTGAGTAAAATCCAATTACTTGTTTTGCACGAAAAGCCGCATCGGTTTTGCCTGATTTCCGATGTGGAATGCCGGATTTCTCCACCTGACCGGTTGCCGAATGCAAAAGATACTTCCCCGCAGGAGAGAGAATGATCAGAGTTGTCAAGCGTAACGGAAGAGTCGAACCCCTGGATGTCTCCAAGATTCAGAAATACACCTCCGCTGCCGTCGAGGGGCTCGACGGCGTCAGTCAGAGCGAGCTGGAGGTCGATGCCAAACTCCAGTTTCAGGATATGATCCGAACCGAGGATATCCAGCTCACCCTGATCAAAACCGCCGTGGACAAGATCGACATCGATCGGCCCAACTGGACCTTTGTCGCGGCCCGTCTGTTCCTCTACGATCTTTACCACAAGGTCTCCGGCTTTACCGGCTATATCCATCTGCGGGAGTACTTCGAGCGGGGTGAGAAGGAGGGCCGGATCCTTCTGGGGCTCAAGGAGAAGTATGATCTGGACGATCTGAACGACTACATCAAACCTGAGCGGGATCTGCAGTTTACCTATCTGGGGATCCGGACACTCTACGACCGTTATCTCATCAAGGACCGCAACGGGCAGCCCATCGAGCTGCCCCAGCATCTCTTCATGGCGGTAGCGATGTTCCTGGCCCAGAACGAGTTCGACTGCCAGACCTGGGCGAAGAAGTTCTACGACATTCTCAGCAAGTTCGAAGTGATGGCGGCCACGCCCACCCTCTCCAACGCCCGGACCACCCGTCACCAGCTCAGCTCCTGCTATATCGGCTCCACGCCCGACAATATCGAAGGGATCTTCGACGGATACAAAGAGATGGCGCTGCTCTCCAAATTCGGCGGCGGGATCGGCTGGGACTGGACCCAGGTGCGGGGGATGGGTTCCTACATCGACGGACACAAGCATGCCGCCGGCGGGATCGTCCCCTTCCTCAAGATCGCCAACGACGTGGCCATCGCCGTCGATCAGCTCGGCACCCGCAAAGGGGCCATCGCCGTCTATATCGAACCCTGGCATATCGACGTGCGTGATTTCCTGGATCTCAAGAAGAACTCCGGAGAAGAACGTCGCCGTGCCCACGATCTCTTCCCCGCCCTCTGGATCAACGATCTTTTCATGAAACGGGTCGAAGCGGATGAGACCTGGACGCTATTTGACCCCTACGAAGTCAAGGAGTTGACAGAACTTTACGGCGAGGAGTTCGAAAAACGATATGAGGAGCTGGAACAGGATGAGAGCCTGACCAAAGAGGTGATCTCCGCCAAGCAGCTCTGGAAAGAGGTGCTGCGCAGCTATTTCGAGACCGGCAACCCCTTCCTCTGCTTCAAAGATGCCGCCAACCGGGCCAATCCCAACCGCCATGCCGGGATCATCCGCAGCTCCAATCTCTGTACCGAGATCTTCCAGAACACCTCCCCCAACCACTACCGGATGAAGATCATCTTCGAGGATCAGACGGTCACCTATTTCGAGGAGGAGGAAGCGGTGACGGTTGACAATGGTGTCACCAAACCTGCCAAGAAGATCACCGCCCTGGATACCCTGGGAGGCAAAAAGATCTGGATGGTGGAGAAAGAGGCTGTCGACGGTGAAACCGCCGTCTGCAACCTGGCCTCTGTCAACCTCTCCAAGATCAACACTCCCGAGGATATCGCCCGGGTCGTTCCCACAGCGGTACGGATGCTTGACAATGTCATCGACCTCAATTTCTATCCCCTTGCCAAAGTCAAGAAAACCAACCAGAAAAGCCGATCCATCGGTCTGGGTGTTATGGGTGAGGCCCAGATGCTGGCCGAGGCGGGGATCGAGTGGGGAAGCAACGAGCATTTCCACAAGATCGATGAGGTGATGGAATCGATCAGCTACTACGCTATCAAAGCCTCCAGCGATCTGGCGCTGGAGAAGGGAACCTACCCCAATTTTGAGGGATCCGACTGGTCCAAGGGGATCTTCCCCATCGACAAGGCCAACCCCGAGGCGTGTAAATTGGTTGACAGAGGGGG
>JALWZI010000243.1 GCA_027002755.1 Campylobacteraceae bacterium
TCCATGTCAGATCGGTCGCACTGTGAAGCCGCAGTTTCGTCGTTTTGTCGATGACGACGAAACGGTCGATCAATGGTGCCCCCTGGGCCCTCACCCAGACCTGAAACTCCTTCTGTTGATTGACGAAGCCGAGGTAGTGGCACCAGTGCCCTCTGAGCTTGCGCATACCGAAATAGTAACCTCTCGCCTGAGGCATGAGACGTTTTCGGAGGTCACTGTAGAGGAGATTGGCCAGCGGAGCGGCGATCCCATATTTGTCGAAGAGGTAATCGAGCGCTTTGTCGTTGCCCTCCGGGGTCTTCAATTTTCCGTAAAGATCGAGGGTTCGGTCCCAGGCCAGGAACTCCCCCTTCTTCAACAGATAACTGCGTTGTTTGCTGTCACCGTCCACATCGACACGGATCTTTCCCTGCCGATCCAGTGCCACCTTGAGGTGGGTGTGGACCTCGATGACCATCTTCCCTTTGAAACTGTCTTCGCTGATCGTCAAAGCCTCCAGGGAAAACGCGGGCTGCTCTTCCAGAAAACGATAGGCCTTTTCCAGGATTGTTTTGGCCGTTGTCCCATGCATCAACGAGACCTTCGCCTCCGCCAGGCCCGATACCATCGCCAGGACCACTATCACTTTCAACCACTGCATGGCCACTCCTTTTTCGATTGCCTCTCAATTCTAACATGGATCCGACTCCAGTGTGATTAAGTGAAGAGAAGGCACAATTATTACGAACAGCGAAGGAGGGGAAATGAATTATCGGGAACAGAGCAGGAAGATTCTGTTGGGGCTTCTACTGGCCGGTGTGGCTTTCGGTCTGATGATCACCACTTTCACACTGCAACAGGCGGCGCTGGTCGCCTCCATCGTCTTCATGGTCACCCTCTGGAGCAACGAAGGACTTCCTCTCGCTGTGGTTTCCCTCCTGCCGATCATCCTCTTTCCGGCGGCGGGGATCCTGACCACCAAAGAGACCACCGTCAATTACGCCAATCCCATTATCTATCTTTTCCTCGGCGGTTTCCTCGTAGCCATCGCCGTAGAGAAAACAGGCCTGCACCGGTGGATCGCCAACCGCATGCTCGGTATTTTCCCCAACAGCACCCGGGGGGTCATCTACGCATTGATCATCACTTCGGGGCTCCTCAGCTCCGTTCTCTCCAATACCACGACCACACTTCTGCTCCTGCCCATCGCACTCTTTCTGACGGAAGAAGCAGCGGTAAAAATGCGACTGGCCCTCGGTATCGCCTATGGGGCCAGTATCGGAGGGATTCTGACGCCTATCGGGACACCGCCCAATCTGATTCTGTTGGGCGTCATGGAGGAGTATGGGATGAAGACGATCCCTTTCGCCCAGTGGGTCGGGATCGTCGCTCCTCTGGTACTGATCATGTTCCTCGCCGTGGGATTCGTCCTGAGCCTGGGAATCCAAGAGCACCGTATCGCCGAGGATCTGGAACGGACACCTTTGACACTTTCTCAGAAAAAAGTCCTCTGGGTCATTGTCGGGCTCATCGTGATACTCGTGCTCAATGCCCCGATCAAACCCTACTACGACGGTCTGGGAATGAGCGAACCGGTCATTCTCCTCTCTGCCGGACTTTTGCTCTTCGTCCCTCCCTTTTCGATCCTGGAGTGGATGGAGGACAAAAACAATATCCCCTATCGCATCATGTTTCTTTTCGGTGCCGGTTTCGCCATCGCCGCCGCATTCACCAAAA
Source organism: Campylobacteraceae bacterium (assembly GCA_027002755.1). Lineage (GTDB taxonomy): Bacteria > Campylobacterota > Campylobacteria > Campylobacterales > Sulfurovaceae > Nitratifractor. The sequence goes on from JALWZI010000243.1 coordinate 1,717, forward strand.
CCGGCATGGCCAAGGAGATCGCCGATTATCTGATCACCTTCACGGATTTTCCGCTACTGTGGTTCATGCTGATCATCGCGACCATCGTTACCTTCACCACGGAGATCACCAGCAATACCGCCCTCATCTCTATCATGCTGCCCATTCTCTATGAAGTGGCACAGAAATCGGGGGTCGATGCGACCCTGATCATGATGGTCGCGACCATCTGTGCCTCCTACGCTTTCATGCTTCCCATCGCCACCCCTCCCAACGCCATTGCCATGAGCTCTGGAGTCCTCTCCATCAAGACGATGGCACGGTACGGTTTCATGTTCAACATCCTCGGGATCCTTTTGATCGTAACTATCGCCATCACTTTCTGGAAAAACGTGATATGAGACCTGAGTTGCACTCGCCGGCGTGCATTTCATGCTATCGTTTGTCAAAACAAAATAAAGGAGTCAACCATGACCGAAAGCCTGAACAAAACGGAGATTTCCGTCAATAAATTCATCAAGGCACTCGAGAAGACGGGAAAGAGGATAGAGAAGATCGATGCAGAGCTGAGAAAGACGCGCAGCGAGCTGGAGGAACTGGAGAGCCGCGTTCTTGATCTCTCGAGTGAAATGAGAGAGATCGAGCGGAAGATTCACGAGAAACTCGCCAAGATCAAACGCACCAACAAAAAGCTTCTCAAAGCCGAAACCGACCGCCAGATCGAAACACTCGACCGGGACCTGAAGCAACTCAACAAGGCCCTGGACAAACTGGACAGAAAGTATGCCCGGCTCAAGGAGGAGTACGATAAGTTGATCCGCAAGGAGGAGAAGCTCCTGGACAAGGAGATGAAGCTGGAGGAGGAGAAGGCCCGGCTCTACCACGAGCGGGAACTTCTGATGCAGCGTGCCGAACAGATCATGGCACGCCTTGGCAACCGGATCAGCCGTATCCGGGCGCTCTGAGGATCCTGATAGCTATAGAGATCGAAAGGGCCTCCCGATGTGCCGGATAAAGATCGTTCCCTATTTTTCCCAATCTCCCGAGTGGATGGAAATACTCAGGGAACAGCTGGCGGAGCTCTTCGCCCTCCCGGTAGAAATCGGGGAGCCCAGAGAACTGCCGAGAGAGGGTGAAAACGTTCAAAGAGGGCAAGTTCTTGCGTCAGCGGTGCTGGTGGACCTTTGCCGTGTGGAGCGCACACCCGGGGATATCCTCCTGGGAATCACCGAGAGGGATCTCTACGAAGAGGGTCTCAACTTCGTCTTTGGCCTGGCCACCCCGGTCCATCGCTGTGCCCTGGTGGCCACTCCGAGACTCCACAATGCTTTCTACGGCCTGCCCGAAGAGCGGGAACTCTTTCTCCGGCGGCTTCTGACGGAAGCGGTCCACGAGATCGGCCACACCCTGGGGCTGGAACACTACCCCGACCCCCACTGTGTGATGCACTTCTCCAACACCCTCGCCGACACCGACCGCAAGGGATACCGATTCTGCCCCCGCTGCCGCGCCAGGGTCGAGGAGGCTCTGGCCCCCTGCCGCCGATAGCCCCGCTTCGTTACCGGCAGCGACGCATATGGAGCAGGACCTTTTTCCCTCCGTGGGGATCGGTACGCGCTTCGAGACCGTAGGGAGTGAATCCCAATGCATCGTAGAGTAGGAGGGCCGGTGTATTGTCGGCGAAGACGGAGAGTCTCAGTTCCTCCATTTTTCTCTCTTCGAAGGCGCGTTTGAGCATCCGCTCCACCAGGGCTCTTCCCAAACCCCGTCCGCGATATGCTTCGGCGATCACCACATTGCCCAGGAAGGCGGAACGTCTCCCATCCACACGGTAGAAGTTGGCGAAACCGACCACCTTCTCTCCTGCCGTCACCACCGTCAGATCTACCCGCTCTTTCGCGATCCGCTCTACCTGCTCCAGGGTAAATGGCCACTCTCCGTCAGGATAGACCCTGAACAGCTCCTCGGGCGTCTGAAAAAGATCCCGGATCCCCGGATAATCCTCGACCCCCGCCGCTCTGATCAGTATCGGCGCTTCATCTCTCTCACTCAATG
>JALWZI010000244.1 GCA_027002755.1 Campylobacteraceae bacterium
GCAGTTGCAGCAGTTTCTCCCGACTGGGGTCGTTGATTCTCGCCAGCAGGTCGATCCAGGCGGTCTTGTCATTGATCTTCTCCTCCCCCATCGCTTCGAGTTTGGCAACGAACTCTTTTGTCGGCGTAGCATAGTGGATTCTGAGCCACTCCAGAGCTTCGGCGATCTGAGCCCGGGTCTCCTCTACCCTGCGACCGAACTTTTCGGGCAGGAGGCCCAGTTTCACCCCGTAGTGCGAGAGGCGCAGATGGGCGTTGTCCTCCCGCAGCAGCAGGCGGTATTCGGCCCGGGAGGTGAACATCCGGTAGGGTTCGTTGGTCCCCTTGGTCACCAGATCGTCGATCAGCACTCCGATGTAGGCCTCATCCCGGCCCAGGATCAGGGGCTCTTCTCCCCGCAGGGCCAGGACGGCGTTGATCCCCGCCATGAGCCCCTGGGCCGCCGCCTCTTCGTATCCGGTGGTGCCGTTGACCTGTCCCGCCCAGTAGAGACCCCGGATCTTCTTGCTCTCCAAGGTGTGTTTCAGTTCTGTGGGCTGGATAAAGTCATACTCAATGGCGTAACCGTACCTGACGATCCTCGCATTCTCCAGCCCCGGGATCGAGCGGATCATCGCCTCCTGCACATCGGTAGGCAGGGAGGTGCTCAGGCCGTTGAGATAGAACTCGTTGGCCTCCCGGGTCTGGGGCTCCACGAAGACCTGGTGCCTCGGGCGGTCCCGAAAGCGATCGATCTTGTCCTCGATGCTGGGGCAGTAGCGGGGACCAACCCCTTCGATCTGACCACTGAAAAGGGGGGCACGGTGGAAGTTGCTCTCGATGATTTGGTGGGTCTCCTCCGTCGTGTAGGTCACCCAGCAGGGCAGCTGCTCGGGCGTGAAGCTCTCCCGGTCAGTCCGGAAGGAAAAGGGAATCGGCCGCTCGTCGCCGGGCTGCACCTCCATGACCGAAAAGTCAATGCTCTCCCCGGCGATCCGGGCGCAGGTGCCGGTCTTGAGCCGGCCGATCTCGAAACCCATGCTTCGCAGCTGCTCAGCCAGGGTGATGGAGGCGAACTCCCCCTGGCGCCCCGCCTGCTGGGTCCGCTCTCCGATGTGGATCAGGCCGTTGAGGAAGGTTCCGGAGGCGATGATCACTTTGGAGGCTTCGTAGCGGTTGCCCAGCTGGGTCTCGACTCCCCGGACCTCATCCCCCTCGACAATGAGTCCTTCCACGATCTCCTGACGCACCTCCAGGTTGGGGGTGTTGAGGCAGATATCCCGCATATGGATCCGGTAGCGGTCCATATCGATCTGAGCTCGGCTTCCCCGCACGGCAGGGCCTTTGGAGGAGTTGAGAAGGCGGAACTGCAGGCCCGTGGCGTCGGTACACAGTCCCATCTCGCCCCCCAAGGCGTCGATCTCCTTGACCAGGTGTCCTTTGGCCAGGCCGCCGATGGCCGGGTTGCAACTGCTGGCACCGATCTGCTCGGCAAGAATAGTGATCATGAGGGTCCTGGCCCCCATGCGGGCAGCAGCCAGAGAGGCTTCGATCCCCGCATGCCCGCCGCCAATCACAATAACGTCATAGTTCATAAAAACTCCGTTTTTATGATAGTGAGGAGTGAGGAGTGAGGAGTGAGGAGTTTCGGATGAAAGCTTTGCTTTCTTCTTTTTACTTCTCACTGCACACTACCCACTTACCCACTCTCTTGTTATAATTGGCGAATTATATCTAAAGGGCACCTCTGCTAATAGGTCATACCCACAATGGGTTTTGGGGATGTGAGATTTTGCTTGAGGCTTTCGAGGCGTAGCCAAAGCTACGGCGAAGAGAGCATCGAGTGAAAGATCGCGTCTCCAAAACCCACCCTGCGGGCATCACCAGTTTTCGCCCATGCTGTGTTATCGCTTCTTGACGTAGCTACGGCTATGCCTGCGAAGCGATGCCTTGCCTGGACAAAAACTGGAGATGTTGTGGGCACGACCTATTAGTAGAGATGCCCTAAAGGGGATGCCTGTGTTTACCGGATTGATCCGCGAGATCGGAACGGTCGTCGACGACCGCAACCATATTCTGACGATCCGCTCCTCCCTGAAGCCGGAGATCGGGGACTCCATCGCCGTCAACGGAGTCTGCCTGACGGTGACCGAGGTACTGAGCAACGGTTTCCGGGTCGAGGCGGCGGATGAGACCCGCCGGATCGTTCCGCCCGAGAAGCTCAAAGGTCGGGTCCATCTGGAGCCGGCAATGCGGATGGGGGACCGTTTCGAGGGGCATATCGTCCAGGGGCACGTCGATACCGTGGGAACCCTCCGACGCATCGAACGGGGGGAGAATGCCACGGAATACTACATCGCCGTCGATCCGGAGCAGATCCCCTACCTGGTTCCCAAGGGCTCGGTGGCCGTCGACGGGGTGAGTCTGACCATCAATGAAACTGGCAGTGACTGGTTCCGCCTCACCATCATCCCCCACACCGTCGAAAACACTCTTTTCAAAGAATATCGCCCCGGCACCCGGGTCAATATCGAAACTGACCTCTTCGCCCGCTATGTCGATCATATCCTCCGTCACCGGGAAGCGGGTAAAAAACGGATGAGCTGGGACGAGATCGACGCCATCTCGATGAGTTTCTAGGAGGATCGCTTTGAACCTCTATGATGCCTTCCCACCGGAGACAGGCGAAAGCTTCACCACCCTTTTGGAGTACAAAAACGTCAAAATCATCAGAATAGTGAGCTCCGATACCCCAGATCAGAAAGAGTATTGTCAGGAGGAAGATGAGTGGGTCGTTGTCCTGGAAGGGAGTGCTCTACTAGAAGTCAAGGGTGAGCCCCGTTCACTGACACGTGGGGAGAGCCTCTTCCTCCCCGCCGGGACCCCGCACCGGGTCCTCGAGACCGCTCCCGGTACTCTCTGGCTGGCGGTGCATATCTTTTGACTAAAAATAACTTTATGGAAAATTTTTATCCTTTAACTTGACTCTCCGTGGTAATCCCGATATACTTTCGACAATCAAACCCTATTTTTTTGGGTTCACAACAGAAAGGAGGATAGATCCATGGTCTACAGCATCAATCGATTCGACCGTCATTTCAACAAAAAGAGCTCTATCCTCCTGCTGCGCTTCTAACCCACTTTCTCCCCTATCCGTTTTTCGATCGACTGTGCCGATTTAGCCCCTTTTGGATAAAATCGGTCCGATTCCGTCTGTTTGAACACTTAACAAGGTAATAAACGATGAGCAAAGAACACATTATCATATTCGACACGACCCTTCGCGACGGGGAGCAGAGTCCCGGCGCCTCCATGAACACCGAAGAGAAGATCCAGATCGCCAGCCAGCTCGAAAAGCTGGGTGTGGACGTCATCGAGGCGGGCTTCGCTGCGGCGAGCCCCGGGGATTTCGACGCCATCCACCGCATCGCCCAGCGGATCGAGACCTCCACCGTCTGCTCCCTGGCCCGGGCCCTGGAAAAGGATATCAAAGCCGCCGGTGAAGCCATCGCCCCGGCGCCGAAAAAAAGGATCCACACCTTCATCGCCACCAGCCCCATCCACATGGAGTACAAGCTGCGGATGAAACCCGAGGAGGTGATCAAACGGGCCGTCGAAGCGGTGGAGTATGCCCGGACCTTCGTCGACGACGTGGAGTTCAGCCTCGAGGATGCGGGACGCAGCGAGATGGGCTTCATGAAAGAGATCATCGACGCCACCGTCTCCGCCGGAGCCGGCACCATCAATATCCCCGACACCGTGG
>JALWZI010000245.1 GCA_027002755.1 Campylobacteraceae bacterium
GGTCGAGGCTGATACGGGTTTTGTTGACCGCTTTGGGGGTGACCAGGCTTTTGTGGAGCAGCCAGAGTACGACCCCTGCGATCAGCAGGTGCAGCAGAATCGATAGGGCCCATCCCACGCTCAATCGTCGAATCCTCGCCTCCTTGCCCTGCTGTCCTACGGGGGAATTATCGGGAGAATTGGTATAATCCCGTTGATTTCATATTTACAGAAATATGCGAAATTATATCCAAAGGGGCATCATGGGTTACGAAAAGAGCGAAGCGGCATTTGCGGAGGCTTATCAGTACATTCCGGGGGGTGTGGACTCGCCGGTACGGGCCTTTGGTAGTGTGGGGGGCGTGCCTCCCTTCATCGAGCGGGGAGAGGGACCCTATCTCTACGACATCGACGGCAACCGCTACATCGATTATGTCCAGAGCTGGGGGCCGCTGATCTTCGGCCATTGTGATCCCAAGATCGAGGAGGCGGTGATCTCTACCGCCAAAAAGGGGCTCAGTTTCGGTGCACCCACGGAGCTGGAGACGGCTCTGGCCAGAGAGATCGTGGAGCTTTTCGACTCCATCGACAAGGTCCGTTTCGTCAACTCCGGTACCGAAGCGGTCATGAGTGCCCTGCGCCTGGCCAGGGGTTTCACCGGACGGGATGACATCATCAAATTCACCGGCTGCTATCACGGCCACAGCGACAGCCTGCTGGTCCAGGCGGGCAGCGGCGCGGCCACCTTTGGCGCTCCCAGCAGCCCCGGGGTTCCGGCGGACCTGACCAAGCATACCCTCCTGGCTACCTACAACGATCTGGAGAGTGTGGAGCGCTGCTTCGAGCAGAGCGAGGGGGTTGCCTGTGTCATCATCGAACCCATTGCCGGAAACATGGGGCTGGTCCCCGCTGACGAGAGCTTCCTGCAGGGGCTGCGCTCTCTCTGTGACGCCCACGGAGCACTGCTGATCTTCGACGAGGTGATGAGCGGTTTTCGAGCCTCCTTCAAAGGGGCGCAAGGGCTGACAAAAGTCAGGCCCGATCTGGTGACTCTGGGCAAGGTAATCGGCGGTGGAATGCCGGTAGGGGCCTTTGGCGGCCGGGCGGAGATCATGCACCGCCTCAGCCCCGAAGGACCGGTCTATCAGGCGGGGACCCTCAGCGGCAACCCTGTGGCGATGGCGGCCGGATTGGCGAGCCTGCGCAAGCTCAAGGCCGATCCCTCTCTCTACGTCACTCTGGCGGAGCGGGCGAGAAAACTGATGGATGGATTCGAGGCGGCGGCCAAAGCGGAAGAGCTTCCCATCGTGACCGAAGTGCGCGGCAGTATGTTCGGTTTCTTCTTCACCGACGCTCCCGTGAAAAACTTCGAGGATGCCAAACGGGGGGACAATGCGATCTTCAAGCGTTTCCACCGGGCGATGCTGGATCGAGGGGTCTATCTGGCCTGCTCCAGCTACGAGACGGGCTTTGTCTCTACGGCGATCTCCGACGAGCTGATCGACGAGACGATCCGCATCGCCTACGAGGCGATGGCGGAAGCTTCGATGGAGCAGGAACAGGTATGAACGACAACGACCCCAAAATGAAAAAGATCGTCACCGCCGCCGACGGTCTGAGTCTGGGGATCTCCATCGTGGTGGCGGTGCTGATTGGAGTCGCCATCGGCCTGGGGCTCAAGAAGCTTACGGGAGCGGGCTGGACCCTCTGGATCGGAGTCGCCATCGGAATAGGGGCGGCACTGCGCAACATCCAGATCGCCTACAAAAAGCAGAAGGCCTCCCTGGATGAGCTGGCGGAGGATCCCCGCTACCGCACCCGTCGTTTCGACTATGAGGACGACGAGGAGTGATGAAAACGACACTGTGGACCCTGGTGGCCGGGGGAATCCTGCTGCTCTTTCTGACACTTCTCCTGGGGGATCAGGCGGTCACGGCCAGTGCCCAGGTGGCCTACTGGAGCAGTACGCTGGTGGTGCTGGCCTCTTTCCGAAGCTACCGACGGATGGTGCAGGAGCGCCTGGAGGCAGGGATGATCCCCGAGACCGGGGCCGACCGGGACCTGATCGACAGGATCGAGGATCCCCACGACCTCTATACCGACACGGAAACGGAAGAGGAGAATGGGGAGAAGCCGTTGCGTGAGATGATCCGGGACGAGAAGCGGCGGATCAGAGCGCAGCGTCGCTCCCCCCTGCAGACTGCCCGGGATACGGTACCCGCCTTTTCCCCCTGGCGGCTGGGGGCCTACGGAGTGCTGGCGGTCGGCTTCTTTTTCCTCCAGAGCCGTCATTGGCTCCATCTGGGGGCCTATCTGATCGCTCTGGCCTTGCCTGTCGTCCTGGCGGTCTGGAGTCTGATGCGGCAGGAGAGCGGTGATGCTTAGTCGGCTGAAACGTCCCGGCTACCGGATCCTGCTTCTGGCGATCGTTTCGATCTATTTCTACCATCTCTATCAGAAGCATGAGGAGGAGCGTCATCGGCAGGCGTTGCTCAATCTCTATCGGACCTACGGTGAAAAAGTCCTCGGGGAGATTCGGGAAGGGAATCTCAGCGGTGTCCAGCAGTACTTCGCTCCCGGTGAGGAGGGGCGCATCTCTCTGGAGGAGATCGCTCTCTTCGTGACGACCCTTCATCTGGACCGGAGTCACGAAGCCCGCTGGAGAGAGCTGAAAGAGGGAGAAGAGGGGAGCATCTCCATGACAGGTGACCTGCTCCTGGAGGGAAATATCAGCTATCCACTGGATATGATGGTGGTCCGGCGTGGGAAGAGAATCCTGCTAAAGCGTCTGCATGTCGGCCCCAGGACTCTGGAGCTTCAGACCGAGGGGTTTCCCTTCCGTTCCGTTCCCGAAAGAAACGTCTCTGTACCGAATCCCCCCGCATCGAGTCCATCCTCTCATTGATATCCTTTCGTACCTGATATAATGGGTCATGGCGCGCAAAGTCACGATCCGGACCAATATCATCACCAATATTCTGCTGGTGGTCAGCGTCGTCGCGGTGGCTCTGCTGACACTGCAGTACTATTTCTCCAAGCGGTTGGCATTGGAGGCGGCACGGCAGCATTTCACCGAGACGGCGGCCAAACTGGGCAGCGTATTGGAGTCCCGGGAGCTCCTGGCCCGGGAGACGCTCCGACTGGTGGCACACTATCCCGGAATCGATACCTTCAACGAGAAGGAGAATCCCCGTGAAGCGGTGCAACTGCTGGCGACCCCTCTGGAACACCATGACGATCTCTACGCCCTCTATATCGGCTATCCGGACGGCAGGCTTTTCGAGGTGGCCAATCTGCACAGTGCCCCGGGACTGTATCACCACTATCATGCCCCATCGGAGGCACGTTGGATCCTGATACGCGTCTATGAATCCGGAGGTCGGAAAATTCGGCGTTTCGACTACTACAGCGCCGATTTCCGACACCTGGGAAGCAGCGCGGACCCTACAGATTATGATGCCACACGCCGTCCCTGGTACCGCGGGGCGCTCGACGCTCACGGGGTCGTGCGGAGCGATCCCTACATGTTCTACAATCTTCAGCGCCCGGGGATCACCTACTCGCTGCATTTTGCTCCGGGGAGGGTTCTGGCAATGGATGTGACGGTGGGGACCCTGCAAAGACATCTCGAGAGGATGAAATTCGCTCCGGGGAGTCTCGTGACACTTCTGGGCAGGGACGGCAAGCTCATCGCCAGCTCCGGGGAGAGTCGGAGTACACAGTTCCGTCATGTGGAGA
>JALWZI010000246.1 GCA_027002755.1 Campylobacteraceae bacterium
GGTGGCGATCGGCTTCAAGGTCTCTCTGATGCCTTTCCACCTCTGGACCCCCGATGTCTATGAGGGATCCAGTGCCCCCATGGCCGGATACATGTCCATCGTCCCCAAACTGGCGATGATGGTCGTAGCGATGCGGATCCTGGGGCTCTATGTGGATATGGGAGTCGAAGCGGTCCGGTGGATGATCATCGTACTGGCGGTGGTGACCATGACCCTCTCCAACATGATGGCGCTGGTCCAGGAAGATGTGAAACGGATGCTGGCCTACAGCTCCATCTCCCATGCCGGGTTCGTCATGGCGGCGCTGGCGCTCGATACCACCAAGGCCTATACGAGTATCTTCCTCTATTACGGGCTCTTCCTCTTTACCAACCTGGGGGCCTTTACCATGCTGTGGATCAGCCGGCGCAAACATCCGAGCCATCACGACCGTTATCATCACCCCTATGTCAAGTTCTCGGGGCTGATCCATACGGCACCGATGGGGGCGGTGATCATGGCGATCTTCATGCTCTCTCTGACCGGGGTACCTCCCTTCAGTCTCTTCTGGGGGAAACTCTATGTCATCAGTGCCACGGTGGATGCGGGGTATATCTGGCTGGCAGTCGTCATGGGGCTCAACAGTGCCATTGCCGCCTACTACTATCTGAAACTGATCGTCTACATGTTCCTGAAACCGCCGGTACAGGGTGTCGAACTGATCGGGGCCAACAAATCCAAACCGCTGGTGGTCATCGTCGGGATCGCGGCACTGTTCACGACGCTCTCGGTCTTTATCATTCAGCCGCTGCTAAGCTATCTGACCTATATGGTGAGTGTCAGCGGCTATTGAGCCGATCCCGCAAGCAGGATCGGAACGAATCTGAACTAAGGAATCGCATCGTTAAAGATGCGATTCGATCTCTCGCTTCAACTCTTCGATCTCTCCCCGAGTCACCTTTTGAAATTGAGAACGGTTGAAGGTCCGTTGACGTTTGGCGAGTCTGGCTGTGTTGGTGACGATCTTCTCCCGCATCTGCCGATAATCCAGGCGACCGTCGAAGTACTCCAGGACCTCGACGATACCGATGGCTTTCATTGATTGGGGGGAGCGGCCGTAACCCTTCTCCAGCGCGGCCACCTCGTCCACGAGTCCTGCCCGGAGCATGGCGTCGGTACGCAGGACGATCCGTCGTCTCAACGCTTCGCGGTCAGTTTCGATTTCGAAGATCGGCAGCGGTTCGGTGATCGGCGAAACGGGGGGATGGAGTCGGAAATAATTGACAGGTTCCATCCCGGTCTGCAGAGCGATCAGCAGTGATTTTTCGATGCGGTATCGATCGCCCGGTGCGAGGCGCTGTGCCGTAAACGGCGCATACTCCTGCAACGATCGATAGGCCTCCTCCGGACGAAGCATCAGGGATTCGACCCGACGGCACACCTCCTGGGAAAGAGGAGGAAGGGGGCTGATCCCATCCATAAGTGTCTTGAGATAGAAACTGCTGCCGCCGACAAGGATCAGCGGTACGTTGTCATGCCGGGCCGCCTCGGCCGCTTCCCGGTACAGGGAGACGAAGCGTATGACATCGAAGGGTTCGTCCGGTGCGAAGAGATCGATCCCGTAATGGGGGACGAGGGCGAGTTCTTCCCGGGAAGGCTTGGCAGAGGCGATATCGATCTCCCGATAGATTGCCAGGGAGTCTATGGAGAGGATCCGTCCTCCGTACCGGTGGGCGAGATCCAGAGCCAGGGCGCTTTTGCCGCTGGCGGTCGGGCCGATGATGGCGAGCTGACGCAGAGGTGCTTTCATGGGGGAATCATAGCATAACGGCAGGATGGCGGAGGCGGCCCGGAAGCGAGGGATATGCTATACTATCGCAGATCATGATAAAGGGAAGGCGCGCGGAAAATGGGGCGGAAAACTGATGACAAAAAGAAACTGTACGATGAAGCGACACTCAAGCTTGGATTAAAGTTCTATGCCAAGAGTGAATTGCCGCTGGAGATCCTTTATCACCTGATGTCGGCCAACCGGCTGCACAGCTTCTCGATCATTGTCATTCAGACAGTCATGAAGGATTTCGGATCGTTCCTCAAAAAACACAAGCGCAAAACGGACCTGCTCTTCAAACTTGACAGCGCCAAAGGGATCTATGTGCTCTTCTGCCAGGAGACCCAGGTGGATGGGGGGTTCTACTTCCTCCAGCGTCTGTCGGCCAAGATCGAGGAGGAGGGAGTTTCGGACGTTCGGGCTTCCATCGTAGGGGTCGAGAGCACCCAGTATCCGATCCGCGATCTGATGTTCATCGTACTGGACAGTTTTGTCAAAGTGCAAATGGCGGAAGCGGGAGAAGAGAAGATCTTTCATCGTACGGTCCGATAAGAACCGGGAGCGGAATTTGAACCTCTTCGACAAAGCCAATCGTTATAACCTTGCCAATCTGATCACCTTCGGTAACATCGCCTGCGGAATTCTGGCTCTCTATTTCATCGGCAAAGGAGATTTCACTACCGCAATTGTTCTGGCATGGATCGCCGGTGCGCTGGATATCGCCGATGGGAAAGTGGCCCGGAAGTTCGGGCTCTCGACGGAGTTCGGTATCCAGCTGGACAGTTTCGCGGATTTTCTTTCTTTCGTCATCATGCCCAGCTTTCTGCTCTTTTACGCGTTGGAGAAAAGCTCACTGTTTCAGGAAGTATTTCTGGGGATGATCTTTATCTTTTACATCATCAGCGGCCTCCGTCGTCTGGTGGAGTTCAACCTCAAAGTGGATGCGGGGAGTGTGGAGAAGTACTTCGAGGGAGTCCCCACTCCTCTGGGGGCGATCCTCCTCTGGGTGCTCTATCTGCTCTACCGTTACGGGATCGTCGGTTCGGCCTGGATCATCGGGATCCTGGTCCTGCTGATTGCCCTGTCACTCAATTCGAAGATCCGGATCCCGCACCCGTAACGGAAACGCTGTTCCCGGATGAAGAGTGAAGAATGAGAAATTAGGAATTAGGAATTAGGAATTTTGGGGCGTTGCTTTGCAACGCGATTTTTTTGGAGGCGGGAATTCATTCCCGTCCAGGAGTGTGGTCAACAGAAAATAAGAAATTGTGGAGTGATCTTCACTCTTAATAAAGGGTGACTTTGGATACGGTATCTCTAAAAAAGAAACTTTCGGACTTTTCCGAACTGGTGATGTTCCAGCATTCCGTCTTTTCCCTCCCTTTCATCTTCGTGGCGATGGTGGTGGCGGCCGAGGGTTGGTTCGGGTGGCGCCTGCTGATTCTGGGGATGCTGGCAGCGGTGACGGCACGCAATTTTGCCATGGGGGTCAATCGCTATCTCGATCGGGATATCGACGCCCTCAATCCGAGGACCCGCAACCGCCCGTCGGTGGATGGCAGGGTGAGCGGCGCACAGATGCTCGGCTTTATCCTGCTCAACGCTCTGGGATTTGTTCTGGTGGCCTGGGCGATCAACGATCTGGCTTTCAGGCTCTCGGTGCCCATCCTGATCGTTCTGGGGGCCTACACCCTCTTCAAGCGCTTCAGTGCCCTGGCCCATCTGGTTCTGGGGATCTCGCTGGGTCTGGCCCCCATCGCTGGAGCTATTGCCGTGGAGGACCGGATCCCCGGATGGTCGCTCTGGCTGGCGGCGGGGGTGACCTTCTGGGTAGCGGGGTTCGATCTGCTCTACAGCCTGCAGGATATGGAGTTCGATCGGGAGCACG
>JALWZI010000247.1 GCA_027002755.1 Campylobacteraceae bacterium
GCGATGGGAAGGGCCAGGAGAACCGCCTTGAGAATAAAGCGGAAGCGGGCCTTGGTAGGTTTCTCCCGGAAGTATCCCTCTCTGACGGACCAGTTGTAGAGGATCTCGTCCAGATCCTCCAGACCGGAGGAGAAACGCTCCCGGCGATCCTTGGCGTTCGGGTCGAAGAGGAAGCTGTTGCCGTAGGTGAAGAGGAGACGGTCCAGCAGATAGCGCTGGTCTTCGGTCAGGTCGTCACTCTCTTTTTTGTCCGTGCGCTGGACGAAGCTGGTGCTCTTCTCTTTGTGGATGGTGAGATAGCCCTTTTCCGCCAGTTCGACGATGGCAGCGGAGATATCCTTGTGATCGCTGAACTTGTCATAGACCAGTCCCGCCTGCAGAAGGCTGAGCCCTTTGGGCGGGAAATACTGGGGGGCGATGGAGCCTTCGCCGCTGCCGTCTCCGCTTTTGCGGGCGAAACTCCGCAGAAAAAAGAGATAGATCAGCAGCAGCGGTAGAGGGAGGGTTTCGATGAGCCGCTCCCCGAAAGGGACCCGAAGATTCTCCCTCCCCCGCTGTCCCAGGAGCCCTTCGGGATAGACCACCTCCACAGTGACCCCCTCGTGGGGCGCCAGGTTTTTGGCTTCGAGTATGAAATGACGGGGATCGATCCATTGAATCGTCCCTCCGGGGGTGGTGGAGCCGTAGCGGCCGATCCAGCTGCGGACGGTGACATTGCTTCTGCTCAGCTGTTGAGGGAGAAAAACCTCTCCTCTGAAACGCTCCACTGGGACCTTCCAGCCGGTCCCCAGGAGGTTCCAGCGGATAGCGTCGCCACTGCCGTCGGAGGCGGGCAGGACCCCTTTGGCGACTCGGTAGTCGATGGTATAGCGATGCCGGCCGGTGATCAGCCGGTCCGCTTCGCCGATCTTGAGGCGCACCATGGTCCCGGCCTGGGAGGAATGGATAGTTTTCTCGACCCAGTGGACCGGCTGCCCGTCCATGGAGACACGGAAATCCCCCAGTCCCAGATCGACGGGACGGCTCCCCGCATCGCTCCGGACGGTTTTGGGGATGTCCCGGAAGATCCCGTGCCGGGAGAGGGTGCCGAAGTCGTAGAGGATCTCCTCATGGATCCGGAGTGTCCCGTCGGGCTGAACCCTCAGAACGGAACGGTAGTCCCGGATCGTCTCGGCACCAAGCAGGGAGCCGAAGCTCAGCAGCAGCCCCAGCCACAGGAGAAGAGCTCGCATCGCCGGATCAGTCGAAATCGATCTTGGGCATCTTCTTGACCGCCTCTTTCTCCGACTCCTCCAGTTCGAAGAACTCCTTGGGTCGGAAATGGTAGCGCTGGGCGATCAGCACATCGGGGAAGGACTCGATGCGGGTGTTGTAGTCCCTCACCACGGCGTTGTAGTAGCGGCGGGCGTTCTGGATGGCGTCTTCGATCTGGCTCAGCTGCTGCTGGAGGTCCAGGAAGTTGACGTTGGCCTTGAGATCGGGATAGGCTTCGGCCAGGGCGAAGAGTTTGCCCAGGGCCTGGGTCAGCATGTTGTCGGCCTGTTCGTGCTCTTTGACGGTGGTAGCGCTCAGACCCAGCTGACGGGCCTTGATCACCTTTTCCAGCGTCTCCGCTTCGTAATCCTTGTACCCCTTGACGGTATCGACAAGGGCGGGGATGAGGTTGTAGCGGCGTTTGAGCTGCACGTCGATGTCGGACCAGGCCGCATCGGCGGACTGGCGCAGGGAGACGAGCCGGTTGTAGATGTAGATGAGATAGAGAACCGCTCCCACGATCAGAAGCAGAATGATGGTACTGGCATTCATGGGTTCCTCCTTAATAGTCTTAGACTAATTCTAGCATAGAGTTGCGAAGCAGAGTTCCGGTCTTTTCGGAGAGGAGAGCAGTGGGTATAATGTTTCCAAAATCTCTCCCTGAGGAGTCGTCATGAGCCGAGAGCATCCCATCGAGTCGGTCTATATCACCTCCCGGGAACCGGGGGCGGGGAGCATGGTCCTGGCGCTGGGGCTGATGGAGCTGCTGCGCCGACGGTACCGCCGGATCGCCCTCTACCGCCCTCTGGCCTACGACCGGGACCATGACAGCGACATGGAGACCCTGCTGCAGCATTTCGGTCTGGAGCAGTCCCCGGAATCGACCCAGGGGGTCTCCCTGGAGGAGGCGGAACGTCTCCTGGCGGGGGAGGGGCTCTCCCGACTGGTGGAGAGGGTTCTGGAGGGGTACGAATCGCTCCGGGAATCTGCCGACTTCGTCCTCTGCCTGGGGACCCGGATGGAGGAGCTCAACCGGCAGATGGGGATGGACCTCAATATCGAACTGGCCAAAAACCTCTCGGCCCCCGTAGCGGGGATCTTCTCCATGGCGGAGGAGGAGGTCGGGAATCTGGAGGAGCCTTTCGCCCTCTGGAGCCGGGCGATCCGGCAGGAGGGGGCGGAGATCTTCCTGCTCTGTGCCAACCACTGCGGTGAAGAGGCCATGGAACGATTCGCTGTGGCCGACTGGAAGGAACGCTACGATTTCCCGATCTTCTGTCTGCCCAGACTGGAGGCGCTGGAGCATCTGACCGTCGTGGACATCATGGAGAATCTGCCCGTGGAGTGGCTGGCGGGATCGGAGGAGCAGAAGGAGAACGATCTGCACTCTTTCCGTTTCGGCACCATGGAGCTGGGAAGCCTGCTCAGGGATCTGCGGCCCTATGAGTTCGTCGTTACCGCCTCCGATCGGGCCGATCTGGTGGCGGGGCTGCTGCTCTCGGCCCAGAGCGTCACGACCCCCATGAACGGCGGAGTCCTCCTCTGCGGTGAGGCGCCGGATCCCTTTCTGATCCGGCTTCTCGAAGGGTTGGACGAGATCCCGGCCCCTGTGTTATATACTAAAAAATATGAACATGAACTGATCCCGGCGGCCATGGGGATAAAACCCTCCATCCGCCCCGGAAACCGGCGCAAGATCGATCTGGCACTCGAGCTCTTCGCCGAGCAGGTGGATACCGCGGCCCTCGAAGAGCGCCTGGCGGCGATGCCCAGGGAGATCCTGACTCCGCCGATGTTCCGGATGCGGCTCTTCGAACGGGCGCGTAAAGATCTCAAACGGATCCTGCTGCCGGAGATCGAGGATGACCGGATCCTGAGAGCGGCGGAGAGTCTGCTGCGCCGGAAGGTGGTGCGGATCCTCCTGGTTGGGGAGAATGAGGAGATCACCCGCCGGAGCAAAAAGCTGGGGATCGATCTGAGCGGAGCGGAGATCCTGGACCCGACCGACGAAAGCCTCCGCCGGCACTTTGCCGAGCTCTACTACCAGGAGCGCAAAGCCAAGGGGGTCACCCGGGAGATGGCCCTGGACCGGGTCAGCGCCAACAAGACTCTCTTCGCGACGATGGCCCTCTACGACGGACGGGCCGACGGGCTGGTGAGCGGAGCGATCCACTCCACCCGGGATACCATCTCTCCGGCCCTGCAGGTCATCAAGACCTCCGAAGGGTATCCCCTGGCCTCCAGCTGTTTCTTCATGTGCCTGCCGACCCGGGTCCTGGTCTATGCCGACTGCGCCGTCAACCCTGATCCCACCGCCGACGAGCTGGCGGTGATCGCCCTGGAGACGGTGGAGACCGCCGAAAAGTTCGGGATCGATCCCAGGGTGGCGATGCTCTCCTACTCCACCGGAGAATCGGGAGTAGGGGCCGATGTGGAGAA
>JALWZI010000248.1 GCA_027002755.1 Campylobacteraceae bacterium
CCTTGTCATCCTCCCGGTGAAAGGCATCGAAGATCCGCTGCGTATCGCTGATGGGCTGCCGGGAGCAGGAGTGGAACTCCAGGAGCGTCTCCTCACCGCGACGCCGGAGGATCACGGTGACGGCAGTGTGGTCCCGGGCGTATTTGATGGCGTTGGAGAGGTTGTTGTCGATGATCCGCTGCAGCTCAACGTCACTGAAGTAGAGGTCGATCCCCTCCTCGATCCGTTCCCGGATCTCCAGTCGGTTGCCCTGGGCGATCTCCCGGAAAAACCGGATCCTCTCCCGAAGAAAATCGCTGAAATCCAGGGTACTTTTCTCGTACTCGAAGCGATTTTTCTTGACCATGTAGCTCAGGTCGTCGTAGATGGTGGCGATCATCTTGGCGGCGGCTTCGATCTTGGCCAGGTAGCGGTTTTCCCCCATTTTCATCTTGTAGATATCGATATGGTTCATGATTACCGCCAGCGGTGTGTTGATCTCGTGGATCGACTGCCGGATGAAACTGTCCTGTGCCCGGATGAGCGCTTCACTCAGGGCCTTCTCTTCCCGCAGTAACTCGTTGCGTTCCTTGAGGTCCGCCGTCTTTTCGGCGACCTTCTGCTCCAGGGAGAGATTGATCTCCTTGAGTTTGTTCTTCCGACGGTGGATCTCGCTCACCATGGAGTTGATGGAGTCGACCATGGGGAGGAACTCCCGGAGCCGGACACGCTCCCGGTCGATCAGAAGATGCTGTTTGGCCGCCAGGTCGAAATGGCGGTTGAGCCGCTCGATCTCCCGGCGGATGATCCGGTTGAGCATCATGACCCCCAGCAGACCGATGACCGCCAGGGCCGCCATGAGCGCCAGGATCTTGCCGATGGTCCCCAGGGTCTTCCGGCGCAGGGTCTCCCGCTTCGCGGCGATGACCTTCTCCACTTCGTCCAGATAGACACCTGTACCCACCATCCACTTCCAGGGTTCGAAAGCCCGGGCATAGGAGATCTTGGGGCTGGGAGTCCCGCTGGTTGGTTTGATCCAGGTATAGCGGACGAATCCGCCGCCGGGACGTCGGGAGACGTCGATGAGCTCCCGGATCACTTGTACGCCGCCGGGATCGCGAAAACCGTAGAGGTTTTTCCCCACGTTGTGTCGCTGGACCGGATCGCTGAGGCAGGTTCCGTTGAAATCGTAGATAAAGATATATCCCGTCCCGTCCCGCCGTCCGTAGAGCCGCTCGATGGAGCGGAGGATCTGATCCTGCAGTTCACGCTCCCCCATACGTCCGTGCTGTTCCTGATAGGTCCGGGAGATGAAACGCAGGACCCGGGAGGTATCGAAGTGGATCTGTTCCTTCTGCTCTTTGATGTATTCGCTGCGGAGTTGTTCGGTCTCCCGACCGAAGTCGCGGTATTCGATATAGATCGTGATCGCTGTAAAAAGTACCACCAGAACAAAAAGAACCGACAGGCCGATGAGATAGATCGAGGGGATCGACCGGCGGGCGAAAAGAGACGACAGACTCACTTCTTCCCCTTTTTCGGCGAACGAATACCAATATCAGAGTTCATGGTCGTTACCGACCTCTTCGTTCTGTCGTCCATGGGGATGATTATAACGAATCGCTGCGATTCCTATATTTTATGACAGAAAGGAGTTGAAAATGGCAAAGTTTCGGACTATAATGAAAATATGCAGCAAAAAATGATCAAATTGGCTATGACTTGCGCAGTGGTTGTGGGAATGTTGGGATGTGGAGCTCAGAGACCTGTTCCCCACTCTACTGCCAAGACAGAGATCGTGCTGAAAAAGGGCGGCGGCTTTTTCGACTCCCCTTCAGCGTGCGGCTTCGCCCTCCCCTCCAAAGCCTATCGGATCAGAGTGAGCCATTTCCGCTCCGATCTGCCGGCCGAAAAGATACGTCATGCCCTACGTATCTACCGTGTAAGCGGCAGCGAACCCGATGCGTTGGCCCGGATCGAGCTCTATGACAACCCTTCCGCCCTCTCGCCGGATGCCTGGGCATCGAAACATCTGGCCTGGCTGATGGGCGGGAGGAGCACGCATGAGAAGAAACATTTGGGGAAAGACTCACTGCCCGCGCTGATCATTCATACCCCAGGGTCGCCTCAGGCGTACGCTTCTGAAACGGCAGTGCTGTCAAACGGCAAGAGGATCGCTGTCGTCAGCGGATCGAACCTGAACACCGAGGATCGCAAAAAGGCTTTCCGGAAGATACTGGAAACCCTCTATTTCTGATCCCTTTGGCTCTCTACCCGATATCGATCTTCTCCACCACATCCAGCCCGAAACCGCTGAGTCCTACGAACTCGGTCTCCATATTGGTGGTCAGCAGTTTGATGCTGCGTACGCCCAGGTCCTGGAGGATCTGGGCGCCCACGCCTATCTCTTTGGCCTGTTCCTTGGAGACGGTCTTGCTGTCGAGGAAGATCAGCAGGCCGCCGTTGCGTTTGAGGTATTCGATGCTGTTGAGCATGGCCCGGTAGCGCTTTTCGTCCAGCAGCAGATCGATATCGGGGCCGATATTGTGGAAGCGGACATTCTCGGTCTCGTGGATCCTGTAGAACTGGATGACGGTGTGGATCCGGCCCAGGTGATCCTCGTAGCGGATCTTCTCTACCTTGGTACCGTGGAATTCCACCTCCTCTTCGTCGAGTCGCTTGACCAGTTTCTCGTTGGCCAGACGGTATTCCACCAGATCGGAGATATAGACGATGGGCATCTCGTGCCGGGCGGAGAAGTCCCGCAGATCCTCACGGCGGGCCATGGTCCCGTCGTCTTTGATGATCTCACAGATCACCGCCACGGGGGCCAGCCCCGCCAGTTTGCACAGATCGATGGAGCCTTCGGTGTGGCCGGTGCGCACCAGGACGCCCCCGTCCTTGGCGATAAGAGGAAAGATATGTCCGGGACGGACGAAATCCTCAGGCCGGCTCAGCGGCGAGGCCAGGAGGCTGATACACTCGCTCCGCTCCGCCGCCGAGATCCCGGTCCGAGCACTGGCGGCATCGATGCTGACAGTAAAGGCGGTTTCGTGCTGGGAGTCGTTGCGCTCCACCATGGGGACCAGGTCCAGCTTGCGGGCGATCTCCCGGGTCACGGGAGCACAGATGAGCCCCCGTGCCTCTTTGGCCATGAAGTTGACCATCTCCGGAGTGCTGAAGGTGGCGGCATAGACCAGATCCCCCTCGTTCTCCCGATCCTCATCGTCCATCATGATGACCATTTGGCCTTTTTTGATCGTTTCGATCGCCTTTTCAACGCGTGCTATCGCTTCCGACATGTTCAATCGTCCTTCTGATCTGTGGAGGTCATTATAACGTATGAGACAACCTTGTAGTGAAAAATATCGCAAATTTTCCTCCCGGGGTCTTGACAAATGAGGGACTTTGCTCTATAATGCCGTCCACATAAACCGATCGAGTTTATGTCCCAACGTTTGGGGTATCGCCAAGTGGTAAGGCAACTGGTTTTGGTCCAGTCATTCGGGGGTTCGAGTCCCTCTACCCCATCCATTTGGATCTTCGGATTCAAATACCTTCTCTTCAACGGACGCGGGATAGAGCAGTCCGGTAGCTCGTCGGGCTCATAACCCGAAGGTCGGGGGTTCAAATCCCTCTCCCGCAACCAATTCAAACTCCCATAATTTGA
>JALWZI010000249.1 GCA_027002755.1 Campylobacteraceae bacterium
TAACGGATCCCGCTTTTCAGAAAACGGTCGAGGAAACGGAACTGGGAGTAGTAGAGGGCCGACGGATCGAACCCCACAAGTCTCGCCGGACACTGCGACTGCATTCGAAAGAGGTAGTAGCCGTTGTTGCAGCCGATATCACCGACCACCTTTCCCCGCAGATCGAAGTGGGGTTCGAGGAGATTGTATTTGATCTGGCTCTGCCATTCGGTATCGATAAAGAGTTTTCCCAGACGAAAAGGGCCTTTGCGCCAGGGCATCAGCATGCGGGCCGTCGCCTCGATCTGTGATGCCGCCCCGGCTTCGTAGTCGGGCTCCAGCTCCACCGCAACAGTATCGCCCAGCTCGATCTGACGGACCCGGGGCTCCGGCAGGGCGTCGATCGCCTCCTGCAGCGGTGCGATATTCTTCCAGTGTAGCCAGCTCCGGCGTTCCCGGCGCAGTGCCTCCAGATCCATCTACTTGACGACCGCTTTGAGGATCTTCTGTTCCTTAAGCGGCCGATCACCGGGTCCGGTGGGAGCCTGGTTGATGGCAACCACCACCTTTTTTCCCTTGACCACCTCGCCGAAGATCGTATAGCCTCCGTTGAGTTGCGGAAGCGGGGCTACGGTAATAAAAAACTGGCTGGCGTTGGTGTTGGGTCCATGGTTGGCCATGGCCAGGAGATAGGGACGGTCGAAGACCAGATTGGGGGCGAACTCGTCTTTGAACTCCCGGCCCCAGATGGAGGTCCCTCCCATTCCGGTGCCCGTGGGATCCCCCCCCTGGATGACAAATCCCCGGATGACCCGGTGAAAGATCGTTCCGTCGTAGTAGCCCTTCTTCGCCAGTTTGGTAAAGTTCTCCACTGCCAGAGGAGCCGCTTTGGGGTAGAGCCGGAGGGTGATATCCCCCCGATTGGTCTTGAGAACGACGACAGGAGCTTTACTGCCGGCAAAAAGCGTTCCACCCGCCAGCAGGAGAAGGAGAAACAGCAGGCGTTTCATCAGTCGTTCCTGGGGCAGACCACGTTGAGCTTGTGCAGCACGCGGTCAAAGAAATCCCCTGCCTCCCGCTGCACCTCTTCGTGGAACTCCAGGTAGATTCCCTCTTTCTCGGGATGTTCCTTGTTGGGATTGTCGAAAATCTCCGGTTTCAGGCCGGTCTCCTTGATGGTCGCCTCGACCGCTTCGAAGACCTCTTTTTTCAGTTTCGGGTTGTCTCCATAGGTGAGGCTGAGCCCCTCGTAGCGCTCTTCCATCCGAACATGGGCTTCGATACATTCCCTCATTCTCACATCCTTACAAATAATGTTATGCCGTAATTCTAACGCAAGCCTACGTTAACACCGGCTGAATTTCTTTGAATCATCGGGCATAATCGACAGCCCGGGTCTCCCGAATGACATTGACCTTGATCTCACCGGGGTACTGGACCCGCTCCTCCACCTCCCGGGCGATCTCGTGGGCCAGCTTCGCCGCCCGGTTGTCATCGATCCGGCCGGCATCCACAAAGACCCGCAACTCCCGTCCCGCATTGATGGCATAGGCCTGGGTGACCCCCTCCTGTTCCCTGGCGATCTCCTCGATCTCCCGCACCCGACGGGTGAAACTCTCCAGCACTTCCCGCCGGGCACCGGGCCGGGCGGAGCTGAGGGCATCCGCAGCGCAGACCGCGGCGCTTTCCACCCCGTCGGGTTCTGCCTGACCGTGGTGGGCATAGATGGCATTGATGACAGTGGGATGCTCCTTGCACTTGCGGCAAAGCTCCGCTCCCAGTTCCACATGGCTGCCGCCGTAGTCCTGGGTCAGCGCCTTGCCGATATCGTGGAGCAGCCCCGCCCGCATGGCCAGCTTCTCGTCGCCACCCATCTCTGCCGCCATCACCCGTGCCAGCCTCGCCACCTCCAGGGAGTGGGCCAGGGCATTCTGCCCGTAACTTGCCCGGTATTTGAGCCTGCCAATGTGACGGACCAGTTCTTCGTGCATCGGGAAGAGCCCCAGATCGATGAGGACATTCTCTCCCTCTTCATAGATCTTGCGCTCGAACTCCTCCCTGACCCGGGCATGGACCTCCTCGATCCGGCCCGGATGGATCCGTCCGTCGGCCACCAGGAGCTCGATCACCCTTGTAGCGATGGCCCGACGGTAGAGATTGAAACTGCTCACCACGATCACGCCAGGCGTCTCGTCGATGATGATATCGACCCCCAGTTCCTGCTCCAGGGCTTTGATATTGCGTCCCTCTTTGCCGATGATCCGGCCTTTGTGGTCGTCGGTGGGCAGTGTGATGGTGTTGATAAGCCGCTCTCCGGCGAACTCGCCGGCATACCGGGTCGTCGCCTGGGCCAGGATATAGTTGGCCCGGCTCTGAGCCTCTTCCTCGGCCAGTTTCACCTTTTTCCGGACCACGGCCGCCAGTTCGGCACCGCTTTGTTCCTCCACCCGTTTGAGGAGCAGTTCCCTGGCCTCTTCCCGGGTCATGGAAGCGAGATGTTCGATCCGGCGGATATCCGCTTCGATCTGCTCCCGACGCTTGGCTTCCAGACGCTCCAGCTGCTCCCGGATCTCATCGATCCGGTTCTCTTTTTGACGGAGACGGTCCCGCTCCTCTTCCAGCTCCCGTTCCCTGAGGATCAGGTTCCGGTTGCGCTGCTCCACCTCCGCCAGCCGTTCGTTGAACTGCTTCTCCTGTTCCAGTTCCCTGGTGCGGCGCTGAACCTCCGCATCCCGCAGCAGCTGTTCCGCCTCCTGTTCGATGGTTCTTGCCTTGGCCTCCGCTTCGATCCTCAGGTAGTCGAAACGCCGGGCACTGATGACTTTGCCCAGCAGAAAGCCTATTCCGGCTCCGGCCACCAGGGCAAGCAACGCGATCAACAATGTATTTTCCATAATCAATTTTCCTTGCGGACAGCAAGACACAACGAGCTCGTGCAGGGGCGAAAATAAAGCGGCGGAGGCGTTCCTACCCTCTCCGATCTTCGGGGAGCAGATGTATCATCGCTCCGGCGATGACCCGATCCGCCCGCACATCATGGGCATCGGTCAACACGACCGGAGAGTAGCACAAACGCCGTTGCACAAAAAGGATCGTTTCGATATTTCTTTTCTCTTTTTCAAAAAAACGATCGTAAAAACCTTGACCGAATCCTATCCGTCGGAATGTCGGATCGATCCCCACTATCGGCACGATCGCCACATCGATCTTTCTGGGTCTATACTGTCTTGAGTTTTTCGGTTCGTAAATGCCAAAACGTTTTTTCTGTAGAGGCAGTCTATATTTTACCGGACGGAAACTTTTACCCTCCATAAACGGAACATAGACCTGGACACCCCGTTTCCGCAGTTCATGGATCAGAGGCCGCAGATCCACCTCCAGAGGCAGAGGCAGATAAAGCAGGACCCGTTTCAACGATCGGCGGTCCAGGTGGCGGCGCAATCGCCGGAGCAGCCGACGGTCCTCCATCCGGGCTCTCCCTCTGGGGATACGGCGAAGCCGTTTCAGTGCTTCACGTCGAAATGCCTCCTTCCGTCGTTGTCGGGAACTCATCCTCTTCTGCTCTCCTCTTATCCCTCTTAGGTTATAATCCCAAAATTTGCATTGGCCTGCACACCGGGCCTCGATCCATCCGGCGTATTTTTGCAGCAAAACTTGGGATAATCA
>JALWZI010000250.1 GCA_027002755.1 Campylobacteraceae bacterium
GACATGGTCCACTCCGTTTTTCCCGGAGCATAACATATTGGATTGGCGTTATTGCAAACATGTGGATTCAGACACAACGAATTTGCGGGAATAAATTCCCGCCTCCAATAAACTGCGTCGCAACGCGACGCCCCGAAATTCCTCATTCCTCATTCCTCATTCTCTCCTTCTATCCGGGTATAATATCCCAAAAAACGGAGCAGAGAATGCAGGATCACTACTACTTCGTCTCCTGGAACGTCAACGGTATCCGGTCTGTCGCCAAAAAAGGGGCCCTCAGGTGGATCGACAAGGAGCCGCCTCATATCCTGGGGCTTCAAGAGGTCAAGGCCGAGGAGGATCAGTTCCCCAGGGATCTTTTCGAACATCAATACGCCCATCTCTATGTGAGCAGCTCCCACAAAAAGGGGCAGTCGGGGGTGGCGCTCTTTACCGATCTGGAGCCCGAGAGCTACTCTCCCTGCTACGAGGTGGATATCCTGCACGAAGGACGGATCAATGAGATCCGGTTCGACAATATCGCCTTTTTCAACGTCTATTTTCCCAACGGCAAGCGCAGCGAAGAGCGGCTGGCCTACAAGCTGGAGTTCTACGACCGCTTTTTCGAGACCATCGAGGCGCGGCGCAAGGCAGGGATGTCGGTGATCTTCTGCGGGGATGTCAACACCGCCCACCGCCCCATCGACCTGGCCCGTCCCAAGGAGAACGAGGAGATCTCCGGATTTCTGCCGGTGGAACGGGCCTGGATCGACAAGGTGATCGCCGCCGGCTATGTGGATACATTTCGTCATGTCCACGGTGACGAACCGGAACGCTACAGCTGGTGGTCCATGCGCACCCGGGCCCGCGAGAGAAACGTGGGCTGGAGGATCGACTACTTCTTCGTCTCGGAGGATCTCAAGGATCGGATCCTCGATGCGGACATCCTGGCGGATATTCCCGGCAGCGATCACGCCCCGATAAGCCTCAGACTGGCGAAAAAGTAGTACCCATAATAAAAAATATGATACCCTCTCTCTAGAAAAACCTCACGAGGTTTGGTTGAGATATTAAAAAATATAAAGGGGCCAAATGAGCCAGGAGAAGCTTCAAAAGATCGAAACCGCCGGCTTCATTCTCAAACCCGATTCACCCGAGATCAAACCGATCTTCGAGGAGGTGCGTCACCGTTTCGAGAGCCGGGGAATCCGGGTGCTTCTGGCGGAGCGTTCCGCCGCCATGATCGGGGAGGAGGGGATTCCTTTCGAGACCATGTGCGCCCAGAGCGATTTTCTGGTCTCCCTGGGCGGGGACGGGACCCTGCTCTCTCTGGTGCGGCGCAGCTACGCCTGGCACAAACCGGTAGTGGGGATCAATGCCGGCAATCTGGGCTTTCTGGCCGATGTGACCATCGAGGAGGTGGAGAGCTTTCTGGAGCAGCTCTTTGACGGGCGCTACCGGATCGACCGAAGGCTGATGATCGCCGGGCATATCCAGAAATCCTCCGGGGCGAAGATCGAGTTTTTCGCCCTCAATGATGTAGTCATCAGCAGCCCCATCCCTTCGAAGATGGTCATTGTCAACGCCTCCATCGAAGGGGAGCGCTTCAACACCTACCGGGGTGACGGGCTAATCATCTCCACCCCCACCGGCTCCACAGCCTACAATCTGGCCGCAGGCGGACCGGTGGTCTATCCTCTGACCCGGGCCTTCATCCTCACCCCGGTCCTGGCCCACTCTCTGACCAACCAGCGCCCCCTGGTGGTTCCCGCCGACTTCGCCATCGAACTTGATACTGAAAAATATGAAGCTATCGCCACCATCGACGGACAGGAGCGTTACGAGATCGAAGAGGGGGATCAGGTCTTCATCACCGTGGCCAAAGAGGACGCAAGACTTCTGCACCGCCAGGAACGCAACTACTTCGCCGTGCTGCGGGACAAACTGCACTGGGGAGACAGGGATTGGTGAATGGAGAGTGAGGAGTGAAAAGTGAGGAGTGAAGAGTTTTGGATTGCGTTGCCTGGCAACGCTTTTTATCTAACGACAAAGAGGGGCGAAGCCCCGTTCAAACGACAAACGACGGAAAACTCCCTAATAACCAATAACCAATATACCAATAACAAGAGAAAAGCATGATCCAACATCTCTATCTAAGAGATTTATTGAGTTTCGAGGAGGTGAATCTCGAGTTTGCGCCGGGGCTGGTGGTCCTGACCGGGCCGAGTGGGGCGGGGAAGTCGCTGCTGATGCAGGCACTTCTGGCCAATCTGGGGATCGGGAGCAGCGAAGCGAAGCTCTGCGAGACTGAGCTGGCGAAGCCTGCGTCGATGGAGAGTGAGGATCTGCTGCTGGAGGATCCGCTGGTGGTACGGGCCCTTCGCAAGGATCGCACCCG
The DNA here is from genome assembly GCA_027002755.1 of Campylobacteraceae bacterium. Lineage (GTDB taxonomy): Bacteria > Campylobacterota > Campylobacteria > Campylobacterales > Sulfurovaceae > Nitratifractor. Next base: position 2,378 of record JALWZI010000250.1, read on the forward strand.
TTTCTATCTCAATGACCAGCAGATCTCCAAGCGTCGTCTGGGGGAACTTTTCGCTCCTTATCTCTCCTATCTGAGCGTTCGGGATCGTGGGGGATTCGAGAGTGAGCGGCTTCTGGCGATCTTGGATGCGGCGGCTGCCGAGCGGGATCCCGAAGCGGCGAAGCTGAGAGAGGAGTATCGCCGACGTTTCCGGATCTACTGGGAGCGCAGGGAGGAGCTGGAGCGGCTGCGGGAGGATGAGAAACAATTGGCGGAGCTGATCGAGTTCGCCCGTTTCGAGATCGACAAGATCGCCTCCATCGATCCCCGGGAGGGGGAGTATGAGGAGCTGCTGCAGATCAAACAGCGTCTCTCTCGCCTGGATCGGATCCGGGAGGCGATGGAGCGGGCTTCGGCGATCTTCGAGCTGGAGGAGAGTGTCCAGGAGGTCTTTCGCCTCATGGAGAAGGAGGGGGAGTACTTCAGTGAAGCGATGAACCGTCTGCGGGCCGACTTCGAGGACACAGAGGCCCTGGCGGAGGAGCTGGCGGAAGTGGATGTAGAGGAGGTCCTGGACCGTCTGGAACAACTCTCCAACCTGATCCGCCGCTACGGTTCCATCGCCGAAGCCCTGGAGTATCGCCGGGCCAAAGAGGAGGAGCTGGCGGGCTACGAACATATCGAAGAGGATCGCAGCGAGTTGGAACGCTTTGTTCGAGAGGAAGAGGCGGCATTGGAGGAGCTGGCGGGAAAAATTTCGCGGCATCGCCATGCCGCTGCCAAAATTTTAGAGGAGAAGCTGGCCGGGATCCTCGATCGGCTCAAACTCCCGGCAGTGCATTTCAAGCTGGAACAGGCGGAACTCTCCGAGTGGGGGACCGACCGGGCCGATCTCTCGCTGCAGGGCTCGACCACGGCGACGCTGAGCGGCGGGGAGTTCAACCGTCTGCGTCTGGCGCTCATGAGTGTGGCACTGCCGGAGGATGGGGAAGAGCGCGGTGTGGTCTTTCTGGATGAGATCGACGCCAATGTCAGCGGCGACGAGTCCATCGCCATCGCCGAGATGATCGGAGAGCTGGCCAAAAAGCGCCAGGTCTTCGCTATCAGCCATCAGCCCCATCTGAGTGCCAGGGCGGATCAGCATATCCTTGTACGCAAAGAGGGAGACCGCAGCGTCGCCCTCTCTCTGGAAGAGCCGGAGCGCCTGCAGGAGCTCTCCAGGATCGTTGCGGGAGAGGGAGCGGACGAAGAGGTCCTGGCCTTTGTGCGCAAACTCCG
>JALWZI010000251.1 GCA_027002755.1 Campylobacteraceae bacterium
TCATTGAGATCGGCGATCATATCATCAGGAAGGTCTTCGAGTTTATCCAACAACACAAACGGGAGATCGAAAGATCGGGCCTCAAAAATATCGCCATCAATGTCTCTCCGACCCAATACAGTTCAGCGGGTTTTTCAGAGAGAGTGACCGCTCTCGCCAAAGAGTATGATATCGATCCGGAATTCATCATCTTTGAAGTGACTGAAGAGGTGGTCGCAGGGGCCATCAACAACATGATCGATATCATGTACCGATTGACCAGACATGGTTTCAGGTTCTCTATCGATGATTTCGGGACAGGATACTCATCACTGCGTTATCTCAAAAACCTCCCGATGGGAGAACTCAAAATCGACAAATCCTTTGTCGACGAGATCACCAAAGAGAGTCGGGCAAACGCGATCGTCAAGACGATTATCGACATGGCACACAACTTCGATCTCCATGTGGTGGCGGAAGGCGTGGAGACCGAAGAGCAGTTCGAGACGCTCCTGGCCTACCGTTGCGACCAGTTCCAGGGCTATCTCTTCTCAAAACCTCTGCCCGAAAAAGCCTTTCTGGACAAGCTGCGTGGGAACGACAATGGCTGAGAAAAGCCCTGAATACCGTGTGCCCTCTGATATGGAATTTTCAGTTTCCGGTCACTGGTTACCCGTTACCGGTTCACAAAATCCGACTCCTCACTCCTGATTTCCGACTTTTCTCCCCGTCTGATCCATCCTGAGCTTCGGAGGAACCGTAGCGGCAGGAACGGTGACGTTGGCCTCCCGCATCCGTCTCTCCAGCTCCGCCCGTATCTTCTCCACCGGATGGTTTTTGAAATAGCCGTTGTAGTAGAGCCACTTGTAGATCTTGGCGGCGATGGGCCCGGCGGCGCTGCCCCCGTGTCCTCCATGCTCCACCAGGACCGTCACCACATATTCCGGCTTTTTGAGCGGGGCGTAGGTGGTGATCCAGGCATGCGATTTTTTGAAATAGGCCAGGTCCTGCTCTTTGACCCGTTTCTTGATCTCCTGGGGAATGGAGACCACCTGGGCGGTCCCGGTCTTGCCGGCCACCTTGATGGGCAGGTCGTGCATGGTCTTGTAGGCCGTTCCCCGCCGATCGTTGCAGACGTCGATCATCCCCTGACGGATAACGCTCATGTGGTAGGGGTTGAAACGCAGCTTTATCCGCCTGGGGGTGACTTTTTTGCCGTCGAGCTCTTTGGCCAGGGTGGGAGTGGGCAGTTTTCCCGTCGCCAGAAAAGCGGTGTAGCGGGCCACCTGCATGGGAGTGATGTTGTCGTAGCCCTGGCCGATGGCGGCGATGACGGTCTCCCCTTTGTACCAGGGTTGATGGTAGCGTTTGCGTTTCCAGGCCTTGTCGGGGATGATCCCGCGATACTCCCTGGGCAGGTCGATCCCGGTTTTGACCCCGAGACCGATCTTTTTGAGGGTCTTGGCGATCTTGTCGATCCCGATCTTGAGGCTTTTGTCGTAGTAGTAGACATCGCAGCTCTCCCGGATCGATTTGCGCAGGTCCACGTCGCCGTGTCCCCACTTTTTCCAACAGCGGAACTTGTGTTTGCTCTTGCCGATGGTGATATAGCCCTTGCAGTACTCATGTTCGTCCAGAATCCCGTGGCCCTCTTTGGAGGCGGCCAGGGCCACCCCCATCTTGATGACCGAACCGGGAGGATAGACGGCGTGGATGAACTTGTTGGTGAAGGGGTGGCCCAGGTTGTTCTGGAGTGCTTTCCAGTCCTTGACACTGATCCCCCCGACGAAGAGGTTGGGGTCGAAGCTGGGGTTGCTCACCGCCGCCAGGACCTCTCCGGTGGTCCGCATCACGATCACCACCGCCGGCGTCTTGCCCAGCAGGTCATAGATATATTTCTGCAGGTCCATATCCAGATGGATCTTCAATGAGCGGTTGTTGACCGGTTCTTTGCGTTCCAGGACCTCCAGGGCCTTGTTGCGGGCGTTGACCTTGCTGAGAATATATCCCGGTTCCCCCTCCAGCCATCGGTTGTAGTATCGCTCCAGGCCGCTTTTGCCGGTATAGCCCACGATCTCGGCTACCGGATCGGCGGCGATCTCCCGACGGTTGGCCCGCCCTACGTAGCCAACGATATGGGCCGCGTAGCGCCCGTAGGGATAGTAACGCTTGGTCTCGGTCTCGATCTTGACCGTCGGCAGAGCGCTCAGCCGGGCATAATCCCGCATCATCGCATCGTAGGGGATGAAGTCGATCACCTTGATATAGCGGTAGTTGTAGGGGGAGTTCTGTCGCCGGTAGACCCGCTCCATCACCGTGGCGTTGAGATCGGGGAAATAGCGTTTCAGTGTGGAGATAACGGCCTGGAGCTCTCCCTTTTTCGTGCTCAGATGGGGAGCCAGGGAGAGGGAGAACCCGATCTTGTTGACGGCGAGGAAGTTCCCTTTGGCGTCGAAGATCTCTCCCCGGACCGGCTTGAGATAGTTCTTGCGCTCGATGTTCTCTTTGGCGAGCTTCTCGTAGTAGAAGTTGGATTTGATGCTGATATGGTAGAGCCGGACAATGAGGACCACCCAGAAGATCGCGAAGATCAGGTAAACGATCTTGAACCTCACAGGAGCACCGCCGCAAAGAGATCCATCAGCAGTGAATAGGCCAGCTGCGTATTGATCGTGATACTGGAGGTGGAGAAGATGAAATCATAGATCTCGATCAGTCCCAGGTAGATCAGATCGATGAAAAACACCGACAGGAGCGCCACACAGAGCCGACAGCGCTTGAGAAAGAGCATCGACGGATAGAGAAGAAGATAGTAGATCAGGACCGCCGCCAGGCTCAGCAGGAGGGGCAGCGAGAGGTTGATCTCCAGATTGAGGAGATAGAAAAGGGGCAGCAGCAGGTAGCGCCACCCCTCCCCCTCCAGGCCCCGAAGGATCAGGTAACCGGCAATGCCGATAAAAAGCGGCAGGGTGACATAGACCGAGACCAGCATCGGATAGAGCAGGACAAAGGCGAAGATCCCAAGCCACAACAGCCAGCGCCAGACTCTCCCCACGGCTATCCTTTGGGGGTGACCGGACGGATCAGCGAGACTTCGTTGCAGTTGGGGAAGTGGATGCATTTGATACAGTCGGTCCATATTTTGTGCTCGGGGATGCTCTCTTTGTCGATCTCGTGAAATCCGAGTTTTCGGAAAAACTCCGGCAGATAGGTCAGGACCAGCACTTCGGCGACCTCCAGGGCCTCCGCCTCCCGGAGCGCCTCCTCCACGATCCCGCGTCCGATGCCCCGCCCCTGCCAGGCCGGTGCGACGATCAGGCTGCGGATCTCCGCCAGACGCGGAGAGTGCAGATGCAGAGCCCCGTACCCGACGATCATCCCCTCCGCCTCCGCCAGAATATAGCTGCGGATGTTGGTGGCCACCTCGTCGTCGCTGCGGGGCAGGATCACTCCCTCCTGGACCTGTTCGGCCACCAGGGACTGCATCTCGGGGATATCCCTCAGCGTCGCTTTGCGGTAACGGATCATTGGAAACGCTCTCCGAAGATCGATTCGAAGATCGCCTGCTGGATCCGCTCCTGGCCGTTCTTCTTGAGATTGGAGATGAGGATCGCTCCGGGGAAATCCCGCAGCAGTGCCCCCCGCTCCTTCTGATTGAGCTTGTCGGCTTTGGTGAAGACCGTCAGATAGCGCTGGTCAGGACGGAGGAACTCTTTGATATAGCGCTCCACCTCGTCGTCGATTTTGGCATGGGGGTGCCGGGCGTCGCGCAGGTGGATGAAGAGCCGGATCGCCGTCCGGTGGCGGATGAACTCCACCAGGTTCTTCTGCCAGATCTCCTTCATGGACTTGGAGACCTTGGCATACCCGAAACCGGGCAGATCCACGAAGCGCACGGTGTAGTCCCGGTCATCGAGTTTGTAGCCGACATCGAAGAAGTTGATCAGCCGGGTCTTGCCGGGGGTCGAGGAGCTCTTGGCCAGGTTCTTCCGGCCGGCGAGCAGATTTATCGTGGAGCTCTTGCCCACATTGGAGCGGCCCAGAAAGACCACTTCGCTCAGGCTCTCCTCTACGCTGTCGTTGATGGACTGGGCCGATTTGAGAAATTCGGCCCGCACCGGCCTGGGGATTCTTGACGACTGCACCTCAGCGTTTTCCTTTCTTCTTCTTGCCGGTGGCCTCTTTCATAGGGAAGACGAACTTCACCGGCCCTTTTTTGCCGCTTTTGGCCGTGGCGAGACCCTTTTTGTTGTCCAGATAGATCTCCTGCCCCTTCATGACCCGCTTGTTGACCAGATCGTTGACGTAGGCGTGGCCGATGAGCCGGTAGGTATCTTCGGCGACCCGGTAGACCAGGCGGTCACAGCTCCCTTTGATGTGACGGTCGGGCATTTTGACGATCTCGAAGCGGACCCCGTCGATCGCCTGATAGACCCGCGCATTGCCGTCTTTGTCGAAATTGACGATAAACTTGCGGGCATCGATCCGGCTTTTGCCCTGGGTGGCGTGGGCATGCCCTTCGAAGATCGCCTTCTGCTCTTTTTCCAGGTGGGTGAAGCGATCCGCCGTCACCTCCAGGTTCTCCGCACTCCACAGGAGCGAGGCCGCCGCTGTCATCCACCAAACCGTTCTTCGTAACATCTCGCTGCTCCTCATGCCCTTTGCGTTGTTTAATTATAGCCAGCTATCGTAACGATTCCTTGGCGTCTTTCAGCAGATAGTGGGCAAAGACCTGCTCCGCCCGGGTGCGCTTGGGGACGATCTCGTAGAAGAAATCGATCCCCCGCACGTAATTCTCCCCTTTCTTTCCGTCAAAGGGACCGATGGAGTTGAGGGTTTTTTTCCGCCGGTCGTAGATCACCGTCTCCGCCCGGTAGACGGCGCCGTCGGTCCGGACCAGGGTCACATTGCCGTCCAGGCGGGTCAGCCGATCGTTGCGCATCGCTTTCCGGGCCCGAAGCATGCGGATATCGGCATTGTGGGTCCGGAAATCCTCCATCCACCAGGTCTTGCGGATCAGTACCGCATGGGCGGCGGCGAATTCGTTTTTGACCCCGGTGGCGTTGACCTCCCGGCTCCGGGCGTCGAAAAGCTCCGCCGACTTCTGTACCGTCTTCTGCGCCGCTTTGGCCCGGGTGATCTCGGTCCGGTTGAAGAGCCCCAGTCCCAGGGCCAGCAGGAGCATCGCTCCCAGAAAGATCTCTAGACGACTGACCATAGACGGAGATACTCCTCCCACAGGCCTTCACGATGCAGAAGGTCCTCGATCATCTCCCGGACCGCACCCCGGCCTCCGGAGGCCGTCAGGACCCGGTCGACCCGCTCCCGGATCATCGGGACCGCATCGGCGGGGGCGTAGGAGCGGCCTGCAGTGCTCAACATCCCCCAGTCGTTGAGATCGTCACCGATGACGGCCGTCTCTTCCGCTTTCAGCCCCAGTTCCTCCATGAGAAGCTTCAACTGCGCCTCCTTGTCCTGGACCGCCTGATAGAGGTGGTGGATCCCCAGCTCTTTGGTGCGGCGTTCCACGATCTTGGAGCGCCGGCCGGTGATGATGGCTGCCTGTCGACCCAGACGGACCCAGCTGGCGATGGCCAGCCCGTCCTTGACATCAAAGGCCTTGACCTCGTCTCCCTCGGCGGTATAGATGATCCGTCCGTCGGTCAGACAGCCGTCCACATCCAGGACGATCAGCCGGATCCCCATCTCAGAGCACCCCTTTGGTACTGGGGATCCCGATCCGTTCGTTGGGGGTCACTGCCCGGCGCAGCGCCACGGCGAAAGCCTTGAAGGCCGCCTCGATCAGGTGGTGGCGGTTGCGTCCGCGTCTGGCCGTCAGGTGGCAGGTCAGCGGCAGGTTGAAGACCAGCGCCCGGAAAAACTCCTCCGTCAGCTCCGTATCGAACTCCCCCACTTTCCCTTCCACAGGAAGCTCGTAGACCAGAAAAGGGCGGTTACTCAGATCGATGTCGCACTCCACCGCCGCTTCGTCCATGACCACCACGGCATTGCCGAAGCGCTCCATCCCCTGGACCGGATAGACCGCCTCTCCCAGAAGCTGCCCCAGGACGATCCCCACATCCTCCACCGTGTGGTGGGCATCGATATGCAGATCCCCGCGGCACTCCACCTCCAGATCGATCAGAGCATGTCGGGCGAAGGACTCCAGCATATGGTCAAAAAAGCCCACCCCGGTCTCCACCGCCGAGTTTCCCTTGCCGTAGAGGTTGAGGGCGACACGGATCTCGGTCTCTTTGGTGCTTCGCTGTTTCTCTATCATCATGCGTCCTTTGGATAGGTATTGGGTCAGTTCCGGATCAGGAAACCGCCGTCGATTCCCTGATCACGAATATAGTCTCTCGCCTCCTCTTCCGAGCCGAATCCCATGACCCAGACCCGATAGAGCGGTGCGCCGTCCACGATGAATTTGCGGATCTGCACCCGTTCGGGCCGATCCACCGTCGCCGCATAGCGACGCTGATAGATCCGGGCACCCTCGTAGCGGCGGAAGGCCCCGACCTGTACACCGAAGTTGCTCAGCAGTACCCTTGGTGCGGGAGCTTTACGCGCTTTCTGGGCTTCGGTGGGGCGGTAGACCTTGCCGGCGAAGCCCAGGACCGTCAGCTTGACCCGGGCGGTCCCGGTCCGGTCCAGCCCGAGCTTCTTGCCCGCGGCGTAGGAGCAGTCGATCACCCGCCCTTTGACGAAGGGACCCCGATCGTTGATCCGCACCACGGCGCTGCGGCCGTTGTCCAGGTTCTGCACCCTCACCATCGTGTCCATAGGCCAGGTCTTGTGGGCCGCGGTCATCGCGTTCATATTATACCGTTCTCCGTTGCTGGTTGCCTTGCCGTGGAAGTTGGGGCCGTACCAGCTGGCGATCCCGCTCATGGTATCGCCGACGCTGACGTAGGTGGGGTGGTAGGTACGTCCCCGCACGGTGTAGGTGCGCATAGTGGCCCGGTGGCGGGCGGCGGAGGTGTGACCCGGTTTGGTGTAATGCCGGTGGGAGCATCCGGTGAAGCTGACGATCCCTGTCAGAACGATACCGGCGATCAGGCCAAAACTCAGGACTCTTCTCATGGTTTCCGCTTTCTCATTTTTTAATATCAATTCTAACGGCTTTTGGCTTTGACTTTTCTGTCTATTCGCCTAGAAACGAAGATGCCCCTCATAATAGGCCTTTGTCACAGGGACCATGAGCACTGTACCGGGCTTGAGCTCCAGGTGCTGCAATTGATTGGCGACGATGAGATCCAGCGGCGTAGCATGATACTGCCGGGCGACCTTTTTGAGCGTGTCGCCGGGCCGAACGATGTGGGCGATGAGCTTGGCGTAGTGTTTGCGGCGGTAGATCTGCTCCAGGGTCGGGGGGGTGTAGTAGGCCCGGTAGTAGGGCAACCGGTCGGCGGGGATGAAGATCTGGGTCATCCCGATCTCCTCGCCGATATGCCCTCCCGCCAGATGGGGGTTGAGCCTGGCCAGACGCCCTACGTTCATCCGCAGCATCTCCGCGATCTTCTCCAGCGTCGTTCCGCCGTAGATATTGACCAGCACTTCGGTGTCGGGGAGGATCTCTTTGCTGATCTTGCGATCTTCGCGTTTGGGAGAGCTCTTGATCTTCTCACCCATCATCGAGAGCAGCAGGATCTTTCGCAGGTAGTTGCGGGTCTCTTTGGGGAGGTAGGCTCTGCGCTCGTCCATGAGGGTGGCAAAGTCGTCGGTTCCCGCCGCTTTGATCGCCTGCTGCAGCCTCCCCTCCCCGCAGTTGTAGGCCATCATCACCAGATACCATTTGCCGAACATCCGGTAGAGGGTCTGGATGTACTGCATCGCCGCTTTGGTGGAGGCGATGGGGTCGTAGCGCTCGTCCCGGTTCTTGCCCACCTTCAGATGGAAGCGCCGTGCCGTCGCCGCCATGAACTGCCAGAGCCCCGCTGCTTCTTTGGAGGATCTGGCCGTCGATTTGAAGCCCGATTCGGTCATGGACATGTAGATGAAGAGATGGCTCAATCCCCCGGAGCTGAGCAGATCTTTGAAGAGAGGGATGTAGGCCTTGCCCCGGCGGGTGGAGTTTTCGTAAAAGCGGCGGTATTTGGCTTCGTTTTTGACGACGAAGTCCTGAAACCATGGATCCCGGATATAGGTAGGGGCGATGTCGAACTCCTGCATCACGTAGCTGTAGCTGGGGAAGCGGGTTTCGAGGATGGAGAGGGCGTTCAGGGTAAGAGGAAGAGCGATAAGGCCCAGAAGGAATCGGCGACGAGAGAGAGGAGTGGGTAGTGGGTAGTGGGTAGTGGGTAGAGCTTTGTGAATGAGGAGTGAGGAGTGAGGAGTGAGGAACCGAAGTTTGGAAACTAGTAACGAGTAACTAGTAACTAGAAACTGAAACAGTCTACGTAGCGTGGAATTGCTATCCCGCGAATAAATGGAGGATTGAGAATTGAGAATTGAGAATTTCGGTAGGCGTTGCTTGGCAACGCTTCTATTAATCAATGACCAATGACCAATGACCAATGACCGCGCCGCAGGCGCCCCCACTGCCGACTGCCGACTGCCGACTTCACTCAAACGACAAACGACAAACGACAAACGACGAAACCCCAATCTCAAACTCCAAAAAGCCGTCGGGTGTTTTCCCGGCAGATGGCGGTGAGCTCTTCGTAGGAGATTCCGGAGAGTTCGGCCATCTTTTGGGCGACGAGGGTGCAGTAGGCGGGTTCGTTGCGCTGGCCCCGGTGAGGATGGGGGGTCAGGTAGGGACCGTCAGTCTCGATGAGGAGCCGGTCTCGGGGGATTTGGGGATAGACCTCCACCAGCTTGCGGGCGTTTTTGAAGGTGATGACGCCGCCGATGCCGTAGTAGAAGTTGCGCTCGGCCAATTGGAGAAGCTGGTGATCGGCGTTGTAGCAGTGCAGCACCCCGCCCCGCTCTCCGGCATGTTCTTCCAGCAGCGCCTGACAGTCCCGGCTCGCTTCGCGGATGTGGACGATGAGGGGTTTGTCGTGCTCCCCGGCCAGGGCGATCTGATCGACGAAGATCTCTTTCTGGATCCGCTTCTCCTCGGCGATCGCCTCTTCGCCTTCGGGGAGGCGGTAGTAGTCCAGCCCGCACTCCCCTACTCCCACACACTTTTCGTGCCCGATATAGCGCTCCAGCAGCCCCCGGTCGTAGCGCCGCGCATCGTAGGGATGCACCCCCACGGCAAAAAAGATGTCGTCGTGACTCTCCGCCAGCTCCACAGCCCTGGGCAGCGTATCGGGATCGGCTCCGGGGATGATCCAGCGATTCACCCCCGCCGCCCGGGAGCGCGCCAGCACCTCCTCCAGATCTTCGGCATAACGGGGATCGTCCAGATGAACATGGGTATCGACGATCATGGGATTGTGTCCTTGGTTTTTGAGGGATATTATATCGAAGAGGGGCGTTTACGTGGAGGGTTGGCGCACCAGACTCGTTATACTCGTTCCCACTGTCCCCGGTGCGAATGCATAATTTTGATAGAAGAAAATAAGAATCTTGTTTATGTGAAGTAACGCGATGCTGTAAACATTCCTACAGAGACCGTAGGAACGAAAGAGATACTGAGTTGGACGATTATACTCCAAAGCAATTATAAATTTTGAATATCCAACTTCCAACTCATCAGAAATGATAGCTGAGTCCAACTTGGATTACATTTTCGTGCAGTTTGACTTTTTCATAGGTTGCGAAATAGGTTCCGCCAACCCATTCATCATGAAGGAGATCAGCTTGATGATAGTGGTTATAGCGATATTGTAACCTGACATGCAGATTTTTTGAAAGCTTCATTTCCAGTCCTGCACCCAGCGTCCATCCATGAAGAGTCTTTTTATCTTCTGCCGCCCAAGCACTATCATTGACAGTATTCGGCCAGGAACCTGCAATTCGTTGCCATGTCAATCCACCCAATATGTAAGGAAAATAAGTTTGATCCAGTACCTTTCCGACACGGGCCAGCACGGCAGCTTCCCACTTATATTTGATTTTATAATTGTAACTGGGGTCCAAAGTGGGAATCTCATCATCTGCTGAAATCCAGTTGAACTCTCCTTCTATTCCAACCAGCCAGTTTTTGGAAAGTTCCCAATTGTACCCTCCATATAGACCTCCTAGCCCTCCGTTAGGTTTTAAGCGAAAACGATCGCTATAGCCGTAATTTGAGCTCACATCAACATTATCTCTCCCCCGAATCCATCCTGCTTGAGCTCCGATATAAAATCCGCCCCAACTATCCGCAGGTGCGAGAGTGACCGGAGCGATATCTCCACCCCCCATTCCAAGACCGCTCAATCCAATAGTCAAAATCCCAACTATCACACTTTTTTTCATCGACCACTCCTTTTTTTCTCTTTAACTATTTTACCACTATGAAAACTAATAGTAAACTGGATAAAGGTAAAATTTTCAACATCGTTCCCTCCACCCTCGATAGAAATGCATATTCCGGATAAAATAAGATACCAAACTTTTATGAACTCATTGCAAACTTTATATATCCCCACGGAGACTGTGGAGACGAAAGAAAAACAAGGAATTCCATGACCATAAGAGAAGCTACTCACGAGGACTTTGAAGAAATTTGGCCGATTTTCCATGAAATAGTCAGAGCCGGAGAGACCTACGCCTATCCTAGAGATACAGACAAAAATGAAGCCAGAAAAATCTGGATGGAGAGCCCGAGAAAGACCTTTGTCCTGACAGAGAACGAAACCATCCTGGGAACCTACTACATCAAGACCAACCACCCCGGGCCGGGTTCCCATGTCTGCAACTGCGGCTATATGGTCGCTTCCGCCGCCAGAGGCAGAGGCCTGGCCGCCGCCATGTGCCTGCACTCCCAGCAAATCGCCAAAGAACTCGGCTACAAAGCTATGCAGTTCAACTTCGTCGCCTCAACCAACGAAACCGCCGTTCACCTCTGGCAGAAACTCGGCTTCGAGATCGTGGGGCGCCTGCCCGGAGCCTTCAATCATCCTACCAGAGGGTATGTGGATGCTCTGGTGATGTATAAGTGGATCTGAAACCCAAACTCGTCCACTATCGGTGGGAATAGCTAAGGAACAGAAAATTGAAAGCAACAGATATCCCGTTCGTCAGACACATAGGAATAGAAGAACAAAACGGTGAACTGTCACTGGATTTCAAAAACGATGTATTGAACCACATAGAAACGATCCATGCAAGCGCCCAGTTCGCCTTGGCGGAGACACAAAGCGGTATGCACCTCCAAAACCTCTTCCCGGATCTTGAAGGCAAAGTCCTGCCTGTCTTGAGAGACGCTCAGATCAAATACAGAAAACCGGCCCAAGAGAAAATCATCGCCTTCGCATCGACAGATGCAGAGGATGTTGCCAAATTCAGATCCCAATTTGAAAAAAGAGGCAGAGCCTCAATTCAGATCAACGTCGAAGTGAAAGATATAAACGGTGTTTTGACATGTCAGGCTACGTTTACCTGGTTCGTTCAGGCGCTATAGAGTACCCAGATTCGTGGGATAGCAATCCCACGCTACGTGACTTTAACGAGATATATCTTTCGCCGGGAATGAATTCCCGGTTCCAAAAATTTCTCTCTCCTCACTCCCCATTCCCCGTTACTAGTTACTAGTTTATAGTTACTCATTACTCGCTGCCGCCAACTCATTCCCCGTCCTGATCGCATCCAGGCCGAAGCGTTCCCGGATCCGCTGCATCCCTTCGCTGATCGCCCGGGCGCGGCGGTCGGCTTCCAGGTCCAGGAGCGAAAGGGTCCGGGGATGGAGATGGGTGAAGTCCGAGACCGAGAGGGCCAGTTTGATCGCCCCCTCTCCCGGGCGGTGGATCCGGTCGAAGAGGCGGGAGAGCTCCGCCTTGTAGAGGGTTTCGCTGAAG
>JALWZI010000252.1 GCA_027002755.1 Campylobacteraceae bacterium
CGAAGAGATCGCGTGGATCGCCGTCGATTCGGTCCGGGAGGCTGCCTTCCGGCTCCTGCGCTACGTCATGCTACGCAAAGAAGCCGACCTCGTCCTCCTGCACCCCCACGAAGAGAGCTTCCTGCGAATGATCCTCACCCACAAGGGGAGCGTCGCTTTTCTGCCCAGGGAGTGGACCAAAGCCTTCGAGATGATCCTCAACAACGATCAGCGTCTCTTCGTCGGCAGCGACCGGGAACTGCTGGAGACCATCTCCCCCGAGCCCCGCCGTCTGGAGGAGGAGGCCGAGGGGCAGATGATCAGCGATACCCTCTTTCGCTCCACCTTCAAGGTCCACGGCTACATCTATCAGCAGAAGGAGATGGCCCCTTTCCACCTGGGACACCTGCTGCGTGCCGTAGCCTTCTGCGACCGGGAAGAGCTCCCCTACTCTCTGGACAAGATCCGCTATACGAAGCATTTCCAGCCTCTTTTTGTGGACGGACGCCTGGGCAGTGTCCCCAAAGGGGCCTCCGACCGGGTCGTGATCTTTGTGGACAATATCGGTGATATCGTCCAGGCACGGGAGTATGTGCGCTTCCAGAGCAGCTGGGCCAAAAGCATCGTCCTCACCCCGCCCAAGACCAAAGTGGAAAATGTCGATCGCCCCTACTGGTTCGAGACACCCGAAGAGGCGAGAGAGATCCTCAAGAAGGCCCACTTCAACTACGCCTTCGTCTATTCGTTGGATAAAGAGCTGTTCAAAGAGATGAGGGAAGAGGCGACGCTTTTTTGAGTTGGTCACTGGTCATTGGTCATTAGTCATTGGGGCACGGCTTGAGCCGTGCAGTGCGCGACTGAAGTCACGACTCCACTAAATCAAAAATCCAACATCCTCCAAAAGGAGATCTCATGCTCGAAACCATGCTTCGCCTTCAACAACGACTCAACGACGAAACCAACGGCCAGGGCTGGGAAAAGGGCGTCACGAACCGGGGCAAACGGATCGACTGGCGGCGCTGCATCTGGTTGGAGGCGGCGGAGCTGGTGGAGAGCTACCCCTGGAAACACTGGAAGAACATCACCGCCGAACCCGACGACGACAATATCCGCATCGAGGCGGTGGATATCTGGCACTTCGTCATGAGCGAAGCTCTGCGCCTCAATGCCCTGGAAGGTGACGGTGACATCGCCAACCTGGCCCGGCGCATCGCTTCAACCCCGGCATTCGAAGCCTTTGCCTCCGGAGACGGTGCCAAGCCGACCGATCTCTACGATCAGATCGAGACCGTCGAATCCTTTGTCGCCGCCCTCTTTGCCGGAGCGAGTGTGGAGGAACTAACCGCCCGTTTCTTCGACGTGGCGCGTCTGGGAGATCTGGATCTGAGCACCCTTTACAGCCTCTATGTGGGCAAAAACATCCTCAACCGCTTCCGCCAGGATCACGGCTACAAAGAGGGGAGCTACACCAAGATCTGGAACGGGCGGGAAGACAACGTTGTGATGCAGGAGCTCCTGGAAAAGAATCCCGGCATCGAACCGGAAGCGCTTTATGAAGCCCTTGAAACAGTCTATCCCGGCTGAACCTGCTTTCAGGCTTTCGGCTCTTCTCTTCCCCGCTCTTTTTCGTAGAAGTAGTTGGTCGCCTCCACGAATCCGTCGATACTTCCGCAGTCGAAGCGTCGGCCCTTGAAGCGGTAGGCGATCACCTTCCCCTCTGCCGCCTGGGCCATCAGGGCGTCGGTGATCTGTATTTCACCCCCTTTGCCCGGCTCGGTCTCCTCGATCCGCCGGAAGATATCCGGCGTCAGGATGTAGCGGCCGATGATCGCCAGATTAGAGGGGGCCTCTTCCGGGTCAGGCTTCTCCACCATGGTCTCCACCTGCATCAGATCCTCATCGATCTGCTTCCCGGCGACGATCCCGTATTTGCCCACCTCCTCCCGTGAGACCTCTTGGACCGCCACCACCGAACAGCCGAACCGTTCATAGATCCGGACCATCTGGGACAGAACCCCTTCACCGTCCTCCCGGGTGCAGAGGTCATCGGCCAGCACGACGCCGAAGGGCTCCTGCCCGATCAGCGGCTCTCCTTTGAGGATCGCATCCCCGAGCCCCCGCATCTCGATCTGCCGGGTATAGGTGAAGGTACAGCGCCCGATCAGATCCCGGATCTCCCGAAGGAGATACTCTTTGGAGCTTCCTTTGATCTGGTGTTCCAGCTCGTAACTGATGTCGAAATGATCCTCGATGGCCCGCTTGCCCCGGCCCGTCACCACCGCCATCACCTCCATCCCCGCTTCGACCGCTTCCTCCACACCGTACTGGATCAACGGCTTGGCCATCACCGGCAGCATCTCCTTGGGCATCGCCTTGGTGGCGGGCAGAAAGCGTGTCCCGTATCCGGCGGCGGGGAAAAGGCATTTTTTGATCGGCATCGGAGCTCCTTGCTTCGGATCTGTTTAGCGGATATTTTAGCGAATGTGACGAAAGCCCCACCTTGTGGTACAATCGCCGAAAAACCGGGAGAGCGTCATGAACACCATCGAGAGCGTCACCCTCCTCAGCACCGGTGGGACCTTCAACAAGATCTATGATCCCATCGCCGGAGAGCTGAGGGTCGATCCCACAGCCCGGGCCGTTATGCAGATCGCCGAAGCCTGGCGCTGCCGCCTGAAACTTGTGCCCATTATCGGCAAAGACAGCCTGGAGATGGACGCGAAGGACCGGGAACGGATCGCTCAGGCCATCCGGGAGGAGAAGAACCGAAAGATCCTCATTGTCCACGGCACCGACACCATCGACAAAAGCGCCGCCTATCTGGCGGAGCGCTTCAGGGACCGACAGATCCTTCTGACCGGGGCCATGATCCCCTGGTCCATCGATCCGGTAGAGGCCACCGCCAACCTGGCCTCTGCCCTGGGCTGGATGCTGGGCAACGAGACCTCCGGCACCTATATCGCCATGCATGGGCTGATCCTCCCCCATAATCGGATCGTCAAAGAGAGAAAACAGGGACTTTTTATACAAAAATGAACCACGATGAGAGCGCCGTATCGAACAGAGCTTTCATTGTCCGCACTCATTCTTCAAATCTCTGTATAATGACACTATTCCAAGTCGGATCGGAGCAATGCTCATGAAACCTTTCTCAAGATATATCTCCGCGATTCTTTTGCTGATCATGGCGATTTGCTCGGCCAACGCCTCTGAGAAGAGACCTTTTGTCTGGGTCGATGACGAAAACTACTGGCCGGCGATCTACCGGGGAGCTGACGGCAAACCGGCGGGGATATTCAACGATATCATGACCGAAGCCTTCGCACGACTCGATATCCCGCTCAAAAAGGCGGTCTATCCCTGGAAACGGGCTCAGAAGATGGTAAAAGAGGGAGAAGCCGACGGGATGGTGACCGTCTACACCAAAGAGAGAAAGGCCTACACCGTAGCGACCGAACCGCTCTGGAATATCGGCGAAACGCTTTTTTTCCGCCGGGACGATCCGAAAGCCTGCCGGATCCTCAAGATCAAATCCTTCAAAGAGATGCGGGAGTTCACCCTGGTAGACATCCAGGGCTCGGGATGGACAAAGGATCAATACGACGCCAACGGTATAA
>JALWZI010000253.1 GCA_027002755.1 Campylobacteraceae bacterium
CGACGATGGGTTCGGCCAGATGGCGCTCCATGAGGATCTCCACGGGGTATTCGACCCACTCCAGCCCCTCTTCGGCCAGCTTCTGTGCCCGTTTCTTGGTCAGACGTTTGCCGGTGGCCACGATGACGTTGCCGTCAATGTCCTTGATATCGTACTCCGCACGACCGACGAAATCGGCCGGATCGAAACGGACGATGAAACGACCGTCACGGACATGGATCTCCTTGGTGGGGTAGAAGAGGCGGATGATGTCCTCTTTGGTGTAATCCAGTGCCCGGAAGAGGATCGTGACGGGGATCTTCCGCCGTTTGTTGATCCGGGCATAGAGGATATCCTTGGCATCATACTCGAAATAGAGCCAGCTTCCCCGGTCGGGGATGATCTGGGCGGAGTAGACCAGTTTGTTGGCCACGGTGGTCGCCTCGGCCTCTTTGAAGATGACCCCAGGGCTGCGGTGCAGCTGGTTGACAATGACCCGCTCCACCCCGTTGACGATGAAGGAGGTGCGATCGGTCATCAGAGGAATATCCCTCACGTAGATCGCCTGTTCTTTGATCTCCTTGGGATCCAGGCGCTCGCCGGTCTTCTCGTCACGGTTCCAGATCGTCAGAGCGATCTTGAGTTTGAGAGAGACGGCGTAGGTCAGTCCCCGCTCCATACACTCACGAATGGTGTACTTCGGCTTGATGATCTCGCTCCCCTTGTAGCTCAGGGTGATGCGGTTCTGCTGATCATGGATCGGGAAGGAGGAGCGGAAGACCTTTTCAATGATACTGTTGGAGCGGTCTTTCGCATCCATCATCAGGAAGTTTTCGTAACTGTTCTGCTGAAGCTGAAGCAGATGGGGGATCTCGATCTGTCGCGGAGTTTTGGAGAAATCGACGCGGAGTCTGTTTCCGGAGTGGAGTGAGTTTAACATTGGCAGACCTTAATGTTTGGTTTCTGTGGTTGGTACTGTACGCAGATACACAAATAAACTATCGGAGATAGTTCCTCTCTGCATCCGAATCGGGGAGGAACCGGGGCCGGAGCCCCGAAAAGGTTGACTTACTTGAGTTCGACGGTAGCGCCGGCTTCTTCGAATTGTTTCTTGAGCTCTTCGGCCTCCTCTTTGGAGACACCCTCTTTGATGACGGTGGGGGTCTCTTCGACGGCGGCTTTGGCCTCTTTGAGTCCCAGACCGGTGACGGCGCGGACCACTTTGATGACGTTGATCTTCTTCGCACCGGCATCGGTCAGTACGACATTGAACTCGGTCTGCTCTTCGGCAGCCTCGCCGGCGGCAGCGCCGGGAGCGGCGGCAACGACGGTCGCCTGGGCGGAAACGCCGAACTTCTCTTCAAACTCTTTGACCAGCTCACTGAGCTCGAGAACGCTCAGGTTGGAGATGAATTCAAGTACATCTTCTTTTGTACATGCCATGTTCTATCCTTTTACGGTTATATTCTCATAAAAAGAGTCCCGCCGCAGCGTGACTCACCTTCACTTATGCTTCCTCTTCTTTTTTCTGGCGAAGAGCGTCCAGTCCGATGGTGAAGTTGCGGACAGGCGCCATCCAGACATTCAGAAGCATACCGATCAGTTCGTCACGGCTGGGCAGCTTGGCCATCGCCATGATGGTTCCGAGGTCGACAGCTTTGCCTTCCAGGGCACCGGACTTGATCACAAAGCGATCTTTGAACTCGGTGGCAGCTTTGTCGGCTGTCTTACAGGTCGAGATCTGATCTTCGCCCCAGACTACCAGGTTGGTGTCCCGGAGTTCCAGATCTTCGATCCCCGCATTCTTCAGGGCCAGCGTCGCCAGGGTGTTCTTGACGACTTTGACCTGGGCGTCGTTGGCGGCGGCCAGGGCCCGGACACTTTCCAGTTCCTGGCAGGTCAGACCCTTGTAGTCACAGACGACTACCGCATTCGACGCACTGAAGGCAGCGGTCAGATCAGCGACGAGCTGTTCTTTCTCTGCTCTGGTCATCGTTTCTCCTTTCAGACCTCCAACAGGGCTTCCTCCGAAGAGGAGAGTCCGTCCCGGAGGAGACGGGCTCCGTTTAAGCTTTCGCCCCTATTGTCTTCAGTCAAGATAAAGGCCGTCGCGGCCTTATTTGATCTCCATCAGTTCGTTGGTGTCAAGCTTGACGGAGGGGCTCATGGTGAGGCTGAGCGCGGCGTTTTTGATGTAGCGGCCCTTGGCGCTGGCGGGCTTGGCCCGGTTGATCTTTTCGACGAAGGTCTTCAGGTTCTCGACAAGCTGCTCCTCGCTGAAGCTTGCTTTGCCGATCCCGGCGTGCATGTTCCCCTTCTTGTCGACACGGAAGTTGACCTGGCCCCCTTTGGCGTTCTTCACCGCCTGGGCGACATCCATGGTCACGGTCCCGGTCTTGGGGTTGGGCATCAGGCCCTTGGGTCCGAGGATCCGGGCGACTTTACCCAGGACACCCATCATGTCGGGCGTGGCGATAACGATATCGAAATCGATCTTGCCGTTCTGGATCTGCTCGATCAGCTCGTCACTGCCGACCAGATCGGCCCCGGCGGCCTTGGCTTCGTCGACTTTGTCACCTTTGGCGAAAACGGCGACACGGACGGTCTTGCCGGTCCCGTGAGGCAGGACGACGGATCCGCGGATCATCTGGTCCGCATGGCGGGGATCCACGTTCAGGTTCATGGCCACTTCGACGGTCTCGTCGAATTTGGCGGATTTGAGGTCCTTGACGGTCTTGACCGCCTCTTCGACGCTGTACTCTTTGTTCCTGTCGATCTTTTCCAGAAGGGTCTGTTTTCTTTTGCTCAGTTTCTTTGACATGTTATTCTCCGCTTTATTTGCTCCCACTTTCTTTTGGATCCAAGTGGTCAAAGGATCAGTCGACGATTTCGACACCCATGCTTCGGCAGGAGCCGGCGATGATCTTGGCCGCCTGCTCCCGATCGTTGGTATTGAGGTCCTCGATCTTCAGATCGACGATCTTCAGCAGCTGCTCCTTGGTGATGGTGGCCACCTTGTTGAGCAGGGGATTGTCGCTCCCCTTTTTGATGCCCGCCTCTTTCATGATCAGATCGCTCGCGGGAGGCTGCTTGGTCTCGAAGGTGAAGCTGCGGTCGGTGTAGACCGTGATCTCGACAGGGATCTTGAAGCCCATCTTGTCTTTGGTCTTCTCGTTGAAGGCCTTGCAGAACTCCATAATGTTGACACCGCGCTGACCGAGAGCGGGACCGACCGGAGGAGAGGGGTTGGCCTGTCCTGCAGGAATCATCAGTTTGAATTTTTCAGCAACTTTCTTTGCCATCGTCTGTTCCTTACGTTTAGATTATTTTTTCCACTTGGGTGTAGAGGATCTCCACGGGGGTGTTCCGTCCGAAGATCGAAACATTGAGCTTGAGCTTTCCGTGATCCAGATCGTACTCCTCAACCATTCCGGTAAAGTTCGCAAATGGTCCATCAATGATACGTACCATCTCGCCGGGCTCGAAATCGACTTTCGGGCGGGGCGGTTTCTTGCTCTCCATCTTCTCCAGGATCAGTTTGATATCCGATTCGTTCAAAGGCGTAGGCGTCTTCTGCTCCCCGATGAAGCGGGAGACCCGGGGAAGATTCTGGATCTTGTGCCAGAGATCGGTATCCAGGTCGATATGGGCGAAGACATACCCCGAATAGAGGGAGCGTTCGGTGATCTTCTTCTGGCCGTTCTTGACCTCGATCACCTCTTCCGTGGGAACGACGACCATATCGATCTTGTCCTGAAGACCGTAGTCTTCGGCCATCTGTTCGATCGCCCGCTTGACGGAGCGTTCACTTCCCGCGTAGGTTTGGATTGCGTACCATTGATGAGCCATCGTGAAGCCTTGCTTATAGGGTTGAAGAGACAACAGCCGACATCAGCATGTCAACCAGTGCCAGGAAAATAGATATTACGGTCACGACCATTACTACGGCAACAAAAGCCTGACGGACCTGCACTTTCGTCGGAAAAATGACTTTGTCAAGTTCGACTTTGGCGTCTTTGATAAATTTGATAATCTTGTTCATATCTACCTTCTTGATGGCAGGCCAAGAGGGACTCGAACCCCCGACACCTGGTTTTGGAGACCAGTGCTCTACCAACTGAGCTATTGGCCTAACGAGAAAAGGAGAGAAGCTCTCAGAGCTTCATCTCCTTGTGGACCGTATGGGTCTTGCACCACTTGCAGTACTTGCGCAGGGCAAGCTTCTCCGTGGTGTTCTTTTTGTTTTTTGTGGTGTGATAGTTGCGACGGGTGCACTTTTCACAGCCGAGATGAATTGTTTCTCTCATCGTTGCTCCAGTTTATGCCGGCGAACCGGCCGTTGGGTGTGATTACTCGATAACTTTGGTAACAACACCGGCACCGACGGTCCGACCACCCTCACGGATGGCGAAGCGGGTCCCTTCCTCCAGAGCGATCGGGGCGATCAGCTCGACATTCAGTTTGACGTTGTCGCCGGGCATAACCATCTCGGTACCCTCGGGGAGGATAACGGAACCGGTTACGTCGGTAGTCCGGACGTAGAACTGAGGACGATAGTTGTTGAAGAAAGGAGTATGGCGTCCCCCTTCCTCTTTGGTCAGAACGTAGACCTCGGCCTCGAACTTGGTGTGGGGAGTGATGGAGCCGGGCTGGCAGAGAACCATACCGCGCTGAACATCCTCTTTGGCAGTACCGCGGAGCAGGACACCACAGTTGTCACCCGCTTCACCGCAGTCCATCTCTTTCCGGAACATCTCGACACCGGTGACGGTAGTCTTCTGAGTGTCCTTCAGACCGACGATTTCGATCTCGTCACCGACGCAGACTTTACCGCGCTCGATCTTACCGGTAACAACGGTACCCCGTCCCTGAATGGAGAAGATATCCTCGATGGGCATCAGGAAGGGCTTGTCGGTTTCACGCTCGGGATCGGGGATGTAGTTGTCAACCTCGTCCATGAGCTTCAGGATCTTCTCGGACCACTCGCCGATCTGACCTTTTTTGGCCTCTTCGAGAGCCTGGAAAGCGGAACCGGCTACGATGGGAGTGTCATCGCCGGGGAACTCGTACTCGTTGAGGAGTTCGCGGACTTCCATCTCGACCAGCTCGAGCATCTCTTCCTTGTCCTCTTCGTCCAGCTGATCCTCTTTGTTGAGGAAGACGACGATGTAGGGAACACCGACCTGGCGGGAGAGCAGGATGTGCTCACGGGTCTGAGCCATCGGGCCGTCAGTTGCGGCGATAACGAGGATCGCACCGTCCATCTGAGCCGCACCGGTGATCATGTTCTTGACGTAGTCGGCGTGGCCGGGGCAGTCGACGTGCGCATAGTGGCGCTTGTCGGTCTCGTACTCGACGTGAGAGGTGGCGATGGTAATTCCGCGCTCACGCTCTTCGGGTGCGTTGTCGATCTGATCGTAATCCATCAGAGCGGTGTCGTTTTTGGTGGCCAGTACAGCGGTAATGGCGGCAGTGAGGGTGGTCTTTCCGTGGTCAACGTGACCGATGGTACCAATGTTGACGTGCGGTTTGGTACGCTCGAATTTTTCTTTAGCCATAGTATTCTCCTAGCTTTGTGATTTGCGGCTGATATTATATCAGAATCTGCTTAGACCCCATGCCCAACGCTATGGACAAGACTCCAACCCTGAGGTTGTACTCCTGTCCATATTCAGCCGATGTGGTTGATGATCTGGAGCCCAGAAGCGGATTTGAACCGCCGACCTCTTCCTTACCAAGGAAGTGCTCTGCCCCTGAGCTATCTGGGCGTTGATAAAGTATGTTTGAATAATGACAGTGCGTAAGCTTTAACTGCGAAGATACATCTGAAACCAGTGTAGAACAGTTATTCAGCTCCCAGTATTGTTGGAGCGGGAGACGGGACTCGAACCCGCGACCCTCAGCTTGGAAGGCTGACGCTCTAGCCAACTGAGCTACTCCCGCGTCGATGGTGGTGAGAGGAGGATTCGAACCTCCGAAGGCAAAAGCCAGCAGATTTACAGTCTGCCCTCGTTGGCCACTTGAGTATCTCACCAAAAATATACCGGTCAAACACTGACACATTCGCTTTGCAATGGAGCTGGTGATGGGACTCGAACCCGCGACCTGCTGATTACAAATCAGCTGCTCTAGCCAACTGAGCTACACCAGCGCCGTTCCATCGCAAAATGGACCCGAATTATAATGGAGGCTTCCTTAAACATTTATTAAAATATATGAATTTTTCTCTTTTTCTCTCTCCGGCATTGGGATATAATAATCCGCTCATTTCATGAAAGGTTCATCATGATCACGATTCTTCTGGCTCCCAGCGAGGGGAAACGCCCGGGGGGCGAAGGGGCCTTCGATCCCTGCCGGCTGCTTTTTGATACCCTCTGTCCCCTCCGTCGTCGCCTGCTGGAGGCGTACCGTTCGCTGATCCGCTCCGGCGATCCCGAGACCCTGCAGAAGCTCTTCGGCCTCAAAAAAGCCCACGAGATCGCCCGTTACGCCTCCCTCGACCCCCTGGGGGCTCCGGTCCTTCCGGCCGTGGAACGTTACAGCGGCGTCGCCTTCGACCATCTGGACTATGCGTCACTTCCCGAAGCGGCCCGACGCTACGTAAGGGAAAATACCGTGATCTTCTCCAATCTCTTCGGCCCGGTCCTAGCCGGTGATCCTCTGCCGGACTACCGTCTCACCCAGGGGGCGGCTCTGGGGGAGATCCGGCCCGAAGTCGAATACCGCAAAGCGGCCTCTCCTCTGCTTGATCACGCTCTGGAGGGAAAAGAGATCCTGGATCTCAGAGCCGGATTCTATGACAAATTCTACAAGCCCTCCCTCCCCTATACCACGCTAAAATTCCTCAAAAACGGCAAGGTAGTCAGCCACTGGGCCAAGGCCTACCGGGGGCTGGTCCTGCGCCAAATAGCCCTGCACGGGGTGGAGAACCTTGAGGCGTTTCTGGCTCTGCCGATCCCCGGTCTCGCCCTGGAGGAGATCCGGGAAGGAAAGCTTCGCCGGGAAGTGATCTACCGTATTGACGAGTAGCCATGAGACTTCCCGACGAAGAGCAGCTCTATCGGATCATGGTCTTTCTGCTCTTTCTCATGGTCGTACTGGGGATCCTTTTCGACACGCCATGGCACTGAGAATGAATTATGCTGCAAGAAGGAGTTCATATGTTTGAAATGGGAGCGAAGTTCGAATCGGCATGGGAGAGCGAGAACAAAAAGAGAAAACCTGCGCAAAGCTCCGGTGAAATTCTACCGCCGGAGAAACATCACCTCCGGTTCTCCCGGGAAAAGCGTCGCGGCAAAGTTGTCACACTCTGCGGACCCTTTTCTCTGGATAAAAAAGAGGGCAAAAATCTGCTGGCGGCTTTGAAAAAAGAGCTGGGGACCGGCGGAACGTTCCGCGGCGAGAACCTGGAACTTCAGGGAGAGTGTGCCGATGCCTTGCGCAAAGCCCTCGGGAAAAGGGGGTTTCGGTTCCGGTAGCGGGCAGAAATCCTCCGATCATCCCAAATCATGCAGTAGAAAGTGCACCAGATGTGCCAATACTCGGTCGGCAGGGGGGAGAAGTGTCACAACGACACAAACTGCTTTGTGTCGTTCGCTTCGAACGCGGAGCGGTCGGAACGTTGTGAAGCCGCGGAGGCAAAAGCCAAAACGCAGGCGCACCCGGAGGGGGAGGAGCGTCAAGCGAAGGCAAACTGCTTTGCCTTCGTCGCTCCGCACGGCGCTGCGTCTATGCCGCAGGCATCGCAGACGCCCGAAAAGGCTTTGGGCGAATCGCCCATGTCACCGATGATCGGTACAGATGACGTGCTGGCTAATGCATCGTTTGGGATCATATCTTCCACCTGAGCCGCAGATGCTCTACCATATCTGTCGCTTTCTTCAGACACGGTTCCCGGCGGATCCTGCGCTCGTAGCCTGCCATGGCGACCTGAGCGACCCGGCGGGATTTGGGGCGGTCGCGCCGGAGATGTTCGAAGGCGATGGCGGCGTTGATCAGCCCTTTGACCGGTCCGGCCAGAGGATCGCGGCTGCGGCGCAGAGGATGCCACGCCTCCTCCAGCACCTCATGAGCCTCGAAATACTCCCCCGCTTCCAGGCGGCGGCAAAAGCTCACGAGCGCCTGCTCCAATTCTTCATTTCTCCGAAAGTTCATTCCACTCTCCCACGGGGTAGAAACGCTTGATCCGGTATCCGTCCCGGCTCATCTCATCCTCCGGATCGAAACGGTAGGCTTCGAAATGGTCATTGAGGATCGCGGCAAGATACTGCAGACGATCCTCGACGGAAATATCCGGAAGCTCCCTGCTCAGGAAAGTGTAGAGATCCTCCGGCTGCCGCTGTGCCCGGGTATGAAGCTTCAGGATCGTTCCGAGACTCAGATCGGGCTTCTCTGACCGGTCCATAGATCCTCCCTTTCGAACCCGGATATTCTACCGACAGGTACGCCGGAAGATCGTCCGGGGTGTTTTCTATGAAATTGGAATGTTATACTATCCAAAAAGGGGGAAGGGGGAATCTAATGCTGTCCGAAAAAGAGAGAGAACAGATCCGGGAAGCGGCAAAACGTGAGATTCGTCGCATCAGCGAGCAGATCCGGAAACTTGAATCGAAGATCTCTCCCGTCTCACCCGACTGCTCCCTCGGGCGGTTGACACGTCTCGAAGCGATGGGGGAGAAGGCGGTCAACGAAGAGCTCCTGGCCCGGGACCGGCTGCGGCTGCTTCGCCTGGACAACACCCTGAAGCGCCTCGACGAAGCCTCTTTCGGCCTCTGCATCGACTGCGAAGAGCCGATCCCCCTCCCCCGGCTTCTGATCCGGCCGGAGAGCCTGCGCTGTGTCGCCTGCGCCTCGGACCGGGGTTGAAGCGATCAGAGCCGCTCGATATTTCCGACGACCCGGCCGACGATCTCCACCTGCTCCGGAGGAAGGACCTCGGGCGTATAGAGCGGATTGTCGGAGATCAGTTCCACCATGCCGTCGGCCCGGCGCCGGATCCGCTTGACAAAGAGGCCGTTGCCGGTGGCCGCCACGAAGATCCCGTCTTTGGTGGGATCGGTCTGGCGGCGGTCGACGAAGACGATGGAGCCGTCCGGCAGGGTCGGCTCCATAGACTCCCCCTCCACATGGATCGCCTCGATTTCGCCGGAAGGCAGCGGACCGACGAGATTCTCCATGATGGTCCGATCCACATCGAGATACTCATACCCCTCGTCGAAGACCTCCGCCCCGCCCCCGGCGCTGGCCCGGATATCGGCGAAATAGCGGACCCGGAAGAATTTGCCCGTCTCCTCCACCAGCATCTCCGCCGGCTGATCGAAGAAGAGCCAGTTGATGCTGATCTTTCTGCGGGCACAGAACTCCATGATCTCCCGGTAGGGGATCGACCCCCGCTTCTTCATCGTCGCGAAGGTCGCCTGGGCGATCCCCAGCTCCGCCGCCACATCCTTGTCGTAGACCTTGCCGCCGATCTTTTTGGAGGAGATGATATCCTTCATCTTCTCGATCACCTCATGGAAGTCGATCATGAAATCTCCTTTTTTATTGACAGTGTATCATAAATATTCTTATTTTATGACAATTTGAAATATTTTTATTCGGGCTCATTTACCGAAGATACAATTTGGAAGATTTGTAAGGAAGGAATGAAAAATGAATATAAGAAAAGACAGAAACCTTCTCGCCGACGCCATCGCCCGGGGGGTGAAGACCGCCGCCGAGCTGGCCGCCTATCTCCGAATGCTGGAGGGGGCCGCCGGTCTCGTTCCCAAAAGCGCTCAGGCGTAGACGGACTCTTTGCCGTACTTCTTGACCAGGAGCGCGTAGAAGAGCGCCCGGTACTTGTTGCGGTTGGAGCTGCCCATCTTTTCGCAGACCTCTTTGATGGCCGCATCGAGTTTCTCGTCACTCTCGGCGAGCCCCAGCTTTTTCTTCAGAAAGTTTTCCCGGACCCTCGCCAGTTCGGAAGCGTCGGAACAGGAGACCGTCTCCGCATCTTTGTTGTAGATCGAGGGACCGAGTCCATTGGTCACCTTGCTGATCAGCTCTTTGTCCAGCCCCAGTTTCAGATCGGCAGCCGCCTTTTGGTACTGGGCGATCTTTTCGTCTTTTTTACTCATGGATCCTCCTCCTTCAATGATGGATACCCCTATATTATGCCATAGAATGCAATCGTTTGCATACCATTGTCCTCTTCGGGGCGATCCATGCCGAAAGACTCTCCGTTACATCGTCTCGCTGTCGATGGTGATGACGGTATGCACATTGCCCCGCGGATTGAAATCGGCCACCAGTTTCATCCGACGGGGGGCCAGTTTGCGATAGAGGGTATCGAAGATCTCATTGGCGGCGTTTTCGTGGGAGATGTAGCGATCCATAAAGCTGTTGATATAGAGCTTCAGCGCTTTGAGCTCGATCACCTTTTCGTCCGGAACGTAGCTCAGATGCATCGTGGCGAAATCGGGATAGCCCGAACGGGGACATCGGCACATGAACTCGGGCAGCTCGATATCGATCGTATACTCTTTGTCGTGTTCGTTGGGCCAGAAGTTCTCTTCCGCTTCGATGTCGAACTCCCGGATCTCTTTCTCTCCGTATTTCATGATGAGGCTCCTTGGGGTTTGAAAGGGTTGTAGAGTGCGACGAACTCCTCCTCCTTGAGGATCCTGCCGGCGGCGAAGCCCTGGATATAGTCCACTCCCAGCTCCTGCAGCAGCGTCACTTTGTTCCGGTTGTCCACCCATTTGGCCGCTGTCAGCATCTTCATCTCGTGGGCCATGGCGATGAAGGAGCGGAGGATCGAAGTGTTTTTGCCGCTCTCCAGATCGAAGGTATACTCCCGATCGAATTGGATCATGTCGAAGGGGAAGTGTCGCAGGTACTCCATGGAGGCGTTGCTGGAACCGAAGTTGTCCAGGCAGAGACGGACCCCGCTGTGTTTGAGCATCTTCAGCCGCTCCAGGTACTCTTCGAGGCGGTGGTGGCGCTTACGTTCGTAAAGCTCGACGATCAGGCGGTGGGGGCTGACCCCCGAATCCTTCAACCTCTCGAAAAACTGTTCCAGAAACTGATCTTTACGCAGGGAGAAGGGAGAGAGATTGAAGCTCAGGGAGATCTCCTCATCCACCAGCCTGGCGTTTTCCAGGGAGCGCTCCAGGATCAACAGATCGTAGGCTTCACCCAGATTGTGCCGGTTGACAATGGGGAGGAAGTCCCTCGGCGCGATCGTCGAACCGTCGGCTGAACGCATCTTGACCGCCACTTCGTAGATATCGGTTTTGCCGGTCGCAAGATTCTGCAGGGGCCGGAACTGGACAAAGAGGTCCCGGCGCTCCAGCGCATCGATCACCGCCTGTTCCTCTTCCGAAAGCTTGCGGGCATCGGAGACCTTCTGTTCCGGGAGCCGTCGCGCACGCTGCTCCTGCTGCACCAGAAGGTCCCGAAGCTGTTCGATCGCCTTGTCCGGATCCTCGATATTGTTGCGGATCACCGCAAAGGAGCAGTGAACCTCTACATCGTCAAAAAGTGTGTGGGCTTTAAAAAACCGGGCGAGCTCCTCCCTCACCTTCTCCGGATCCTCCTCCACCGCCAGCAGAAACTCCGCCCCGTTCTTCCGTCCGATCCACGCCCGGTTCCCGAAACGGTGCAGCACCTCTTCATCCAGTGCCCGGACCAGCTCTTTGAGGATGTGGTCGGCTTTGTTGACACCGTAGGTCTCGT
>JALWZI010000254.1:0-996 GCA_027002755.1 Campylobacteraceae bacterium
TCTCGCTGCCGACGGTCTTGATGAGCTTGGGGCCGTAGAGCGCCAACCCCAGAGAGATCCCCAGCGCCCCGATGAGCATGACCCAGAGGGGGATCGCCGCCTTGGTGGAGACGGTGGAGTGGGCCAGGGCGTCATAGATCCCGGCCAGAGGGCCGACAGCGTTGGCCACGTCGTTGGCTCCGTGGGCGAAGCTCAGCAGCGCCGCGGCAAAGATCAGAGGGATGGTGAAGAGGCGGTTGACGCTGCCCCGCTCATCGGTAAGAAGATGGGCGTACTTGGCGATAGCCTTTTTGACCCCCAGATAGATCAGAACCGCTCCGATCAGGCCGAACCCGGCGGCAGAGGGGAAGCCCAGTTTGATCATGTGTTTGAGCCCTTTCATGATCAGATAGGTGACGAAGGCCCATCCCATGACCGCCACATAGAGGGGGACCATCTTCATGGCGGCAGCTTTGACATCCTCCTTATAAAGAACGGTCTTTTTGATGGCGTAGAGGAAGGTAGCGGCGATGATCCCCCCCAGGATCGGTGAGATGACCCAGCTGGCGGCGATCTTGCCCATGGTCCCCCAGTGGACGATGGCGAAACTGCCGGCGGCAGCGATCCCGCCCCCCATCACCCCGCCGACAATGGAGTGGGTGGTGGAGACGGGGGCCTTGAGCCAGGTGGCCAGGTTGAGCCAGAGGGCAGCGGCCAGCAGTGCGGCGGTCATGGCCCAGACGAAATACTCAGGCTGGGCGAAGGCGGAGGGGTCGATGATCCCCTTTTTGATGGTGCCGGTGACATCCGCCCCGGCGATCAGTGCCCCCGCCGATTCGAAGATCGCGGCCAGCAGGACGGCTCCCATCATGGTCAATGCTTTGGAGCCGACGGCGGGGCCGACATTGTTGGCCACGTCGTTGGCCCCGATGTTCATGGCCATATAGGCCCCGAAGACGGCGGCGACCGCCAGGAAAGGATTGCCGGGGATTTTGTTCCAGGTGGCCAGAAGCACCA
>JALWZI010000254.1:1006-3566 GCA_027002755.1 Campylobacteraceae bacterium
TGGCCGTCTTTTTCTGTATCTTTTCGAAGGTGTTGATTTCCATTGCCGTTCCTCGCTGTTTGGATAGGCAATGGTAACCCGAATCCCGTTAGGTTTTCTTGAAAAACAAGGCTCCGTTTTGTTACCGTTCTGTTACCATCGGCCCCTATAGTGCCACAGATGCACATTCTATGGTGCAGGCGAGTAAAACATATCATTGAAAAAGATCACGCCACGATAAAAATCCCCGTTCATCGCAGAGGCCAGGGGAATCGAAACCGACCTCTGAAGAGGGATATCGATGCTTTATCATTGTCATTCCGACTTTGATCCGGATCGGGTATCTGGCGAATCTGATAGAATTCGAAGAGAATGCAACAGTTTTCCTTCTCCAGCGAAACGGCTGACTGAGAATGGAATCTTCTGCAACCGGAGCATCAATATCGTCAAATCAGGACACTATCTCATCAGAAAAGGAAACCATCACCGTGAATTCTTCTCCTTTGATCCTCATCCTCGAAGATGAAGAGGACATCCTTGAGCTGGAGGAGCTCTATCTGCAAAATGCCGGCTTCGAGACTATGGGCTTTCTCTCGCCGCGCAAGGTCCGTCAGGCCCTGGAAGAGGAAGAGGTGGCGCTGATGGTGGTCGACCGCAACCTCCCCGGCGCAGAGGGGAGCGAACTGGTGGCCGAGCTGCGCCGGGAGGGCTTTGCCATGCCGGTGATCTTCGTCACAGCCAAGGATCGGGACGAAGAGGTGGAGGAGGGATTCATCCGGGGAGGCGACGACTATCTGCGCAAACCCTTCAATATGAACGAACTGGTCTGGCGGGTCAGGGCTCTGCTGCGGCGCCACACTGAGAACAGAGAGGCGACGCTGCGCTACCGTGCCCTCGTCATGGACCTGCCCGGCCGGAGAGTGGAGCGGTCGGGGGAA
The DNA here is from genome assembly GCA_027002755.1 of Campylobacteraceae bacterium. GTDB lineage: Bacteria > Campylobacterota > Campylobacteria > Campylobacterales > Sulfurovaceae > Nitratifractor. The sequence continues at coordinate 1,924 of JALWZI010000254.1, forward strand.
GCGATCCCACTCACCCGGCTGGAGTTCGATCTGCTGCACTATTTTCTGGAACATCCCGACCGGGTCATCAGTCGGGACGAACTCCTGGAGGAGGTCTGGTCCGACAGTGAGGAGCGGGGAGAAAAGACGGTCAACGTCGCCGTCAACCGCCTCAAGAAGAAGATCGAAAGCGATCCCAAACAGCCCTATATCGAGGCGGTTCGGGGCGTAGGGTATCGACTGTGCTGAAGCTCTCTCAGCTCTTTTTCCGACGGACCGCTCTGATCCTGACGGGGACCTTTCTCGTGGCGGCACTCCTCGGCTACTACCTGCTGCGGGAGATGGAGATCGAGACCCATGCGAAGATGCTTCGCAATCTGCTGACGGTATTGGAGTACGACCTGCAATGCCTGCCATCCGGGAAGATCCCGACGATATTGCGCCAGATCCACCGGGATACCGGCGTACGCGTCACGGTCATCGCTCCCGGCGGTCGGGTGCTTTACGAGAGCAACCGCTCTCCCCGGGGGATGGAGAACCACGCCGACCGTCCCGAGATCCGGCAGGCCAAGGCCCTGGGCTGGGGCGAAGCGGTCCGCCACTCGGCAACCCTCGGAGTGGAGCTGCTCTACGTGGCCCACCGGGATCGGGACTTCTATGTGCGCGCCGCCTACTCCCTGGAGAGTATCCGGCAGCAACTGTTGTCACTCTGGTTCAAGGCGTTGGGGGTCTTCGCTTTGATCCTGCTGGGGATCTTCCTCTTCAGCCTGCGGCTCAATCGGCGTATCGGCGAGGAGAGCCGGCACCTGAGCCGATCGCTGGAGTCCCTGCTGGAAAAAAAGTACGACGCCGATATCGGGCCGGTAGAGTGCTGTGCCGAATTCTCAGAGATCCGCAGGATGCTCCAGAAAGTCGCCAAAAAGCTGGCCAAACGGGAACGCCAAAAAGCCAAATACACCAAAAAGCTCAAAACCCTCACCCGGCGCCAGAGCGACATCATCGGCGCCATCAGCCATGAGTTCAAAAATCCCGTGGCGGCAATCATCGGTTATGCTCAGAGCCTCGACGAGATGCCAAATCTCGATCCGCGCCAACGCCGGCGTTTCCTGAGCAAGATCCACGACAACGCCGAAAAGATCTCCCAGATGATCGATCGGCTCGCTCTGGCGATCAAACTCGAAAACAGCAGCTTCACCCCTCGCAAAAGCCGCTTTGCCTTACAAAGCGTAGCCAAAAACGTCCGGGAGACCCTGCGCCAGAAGTATCCCGACCGGATAATCCGCCTGGAGTGCGTTCCGGTGGAGATAGAAGCCGATCGGGACATGATCGAACACCTGTTGATCAACCTGACGGAAAATGCCCTGAAATACTCGGAAGAGGAGGTTCTCATCCGCTGCGATAACAACAGGCTCCAGGTCATCGACCTGGGAGAGGGGATCGATCCCAAAGAGCTGGAGAAGATCACCAAAAAGTTCTACCGCGTCGACCGCCACAGCTGGAATAACTCCATCGGCGTGGGCCTCTATATCGTCAAATATATCCTCAGGCTCCACGACACCGAGCTGGAGATCGAAAGTGTTCCGGGGGAGGGGTCGGTTTTTGGGTTTTCGCTGGGGAAAATGAGGCTTACGAATGAGGAACCGAGGAATGAGGAATGAGGAATG
>JALWZI010000255.1 GCA_027002755.1 Campylobacteraceae bacterium
CGGTGGTCCCGGAGGTGTAGAAGAAAACCGCCAGATCGTCCAGGGTCCGCATGACGGGTTTACAGGAGAGGCCCGCTTCCAGGGCCTCCTCGAAGGTCGTGTTGGCCTCGTTGGCCAGTCGCAACCCGCCTTCCCAGATCGTATGGCGCACGAGCCTGCCCGCCTCGGAGTCGTGGACCACCTTTTCATGGACGGCCGAAGCGATCAGCACTGACGCACCACTGTCCTCGAGGATATAGCTGAGCTCCTCCGATTTGAGAAAGGTATTGACGGGGACGGTGATCGCCCCCACTTTGCTGACGGCCATCACCGCCGCGACGAACTCCCAGGAGTTGCGCAGAAAGAGTGCCACCCGCTCTCCGGGCTCTACCCCCAGACTGTGCAGATACCCGGCCAGGGCATCGGTCCGGCGCAGCAGCTCACCGTACCGGATCGTCTCCTCCCCGACAAAAAGCGCCTTGCGCCTCGGATGCCGGCGACCGTGGTCGAAGAGCATCTCGTAGAAGTTGTTGTATCGGTAGTGGAGTGTGCTCATCTCCTGTTTTTTCTGCCTCATTCTATGCCTAGAACCGGTACCGGAAACCCACAGTGGTCAGGAAAGCCCCGCCTTTTTTGAAGGTCCCGACGATCCCGCTGTCATTGTCACCCAGGGAGAGGGTCCGTTTCTTCTTGTGATCGTAGAGCATCGCCACTCCCCACTCGAAATTCTCTGTCTGTCGATAGAGGAAACCGGCGGAGAAGATGTTCGCATCACTGTCGGGAAGTTCGTAGCCCAGCGTTCGGTCAGGGATCGGCGTCTGGTCATAGGCGTAGCCCGCCATCAGGGTCAGACGGTCATTGTAGCGATAGCTGACCCCCACCCGGAAGGTGTTGCTGTCCTTCCAGGATTTGTCGATAGGATCGTCGAATGCCGGCAAATGAACATCGTAGTCGAAATCGAGTTTCCTGTACTTGGACCAGTAGGTCCGCTCGTAAACCAGCTCCACCGTCAGCACATCGTCGAAGGTCTTGGCGGCGGCGATGGCCAGGGTCGCCGGCAGCGGAACCGTCACCTTGGCGCTGCCGTGATAGATGGGATTGGGGCCGAAACCCGCATAGAGAGTCGCTGTCCCTTTCACCGTGAGATCGACATTGGAACGGTAGGTCACGGCGAAGTTCCAATCCTTTGTGGGCCGAAAGCTCAGTGCCAGATTGTATCCCCAGTCAATGGAGTCTCCTTTCATATCCCGGGCCATATGTATCGGGGGGAAAACAGGATACCCGTCACTTTTGACCCGGCCGTCGGTATAGACCATCCTCACTCCGGCAGCGACGCTCCACTGATCATTGATCCGGTAGGAGACCGAAGGATTGGCTTCGATGATCTTGAGGGTGAACTCTTCGGCATAGAGCTTCTGCACCGGATCGTCCCAGCGTTTGGAGAGGCCGCCGGGAGCGGTGACGCTCATCCCGAAACGCCAGTTTCCGAAAGCCGGCGAAACATAGAAAAGATGCCCTACCGGAATATTTTCCGTTTTGGTACTCCCATCTGCCGATTTCAGGGTGAAGCCCGGAGGACCCGGGATCCTAAAGACCTGTTTCCCTTCAAAATCAATCGAGGGTAGATGCACCAGGGTCAGCGCCCCTTCGACGAACTGACTCTTCGGATCCATAAAGGCCATGTTGGCCGGGTTGTAGTAGGCGGTGTCTGCCCCGGTGGTATGCGCCACATAGGCGGCACCCAGGGCCATGGAGCTGATGGATTGCTCAGGGAGTTTGTACCCCGCAGCATTCAGGCTGGCGGCTGCCGCTCCCAGCAGAAGCGTTCCTTTCAGATAACGTTTCATTTCTCCTCCTTTGTGTCAAATGGGACCGACGCTTCTCCGATCAGGGCATAGAGCCGCCGAATCTCCTCCGGCCAGAGGGATTCGTCGATGGTTTCCAGGATCAGCGGGATATCCTCCAACCGGGGATCGTTCATGATGAGCCGGAAAGGCTCCCAGCCCAGCTCACCCATCCCCAGGGAGTGGTGACGGTCCACCCGGGAGCCCAGGGGCGGCTTGGAATCATTGATATGCATCCCCTCCAGATAGTCGAAGCCGACGATCTCGTCGAAGGCCTTCATGGTCGCTTCATAAGTCTCGGGAGTTCGCAGATCGTAGCCGGCGGTGAAGGTGTGACAGGTATCGAGGCAGACGCCGACGCGCTCTTTGGCCTCCATCCGGTCGATCAGATGGGCCAGATGCTCGAAACGGTAGCCCAGGTTGCTCCCCTGGCCGGCGGTATTTTCGATCACCAGCTTGACCCGGGAGTCGGGTGTCGCCTCCACGGCCCGGTTCATCGATTCGGCGATCCGCTCCAGGCACTCCCGTTCCGCCGCTTCGATTTTGGCGTCGTAGTCGGGATCTCTTTTGGGGATCTTCACCAGATGGCTTCCGGGGTGAAAATTGAGTTTCTCCAGCCCCAGCTGATCGCAGCGCTCGATCTCGTGGATGAAAGATTCCAGGGATTTTTCCCGTTTCTCCGGCTCGGGGTGCCCCAGATTGATCAGATAGCTGTCGTGGGGCAGGACATGCTTCGGGGCGATGCCGCTGGCTTCCAGATTGCGCTTGAAGGCTTCGATACTCTCTTCGCTCAATGGCTTGGCCTTCCACTGGCGCTGGTTTTTGGTAAAGAGAGCGAAGGCTTTGGCACCGATGGCCTGGGCGTTGAGCGGGGCATTCTCCACCCCGCCGCTTGCACTCACATGGGCACCGACGAATTTTTGGCTGGCTGACATACTATTTCTCTTTGTTGATTTTGATAACGATAGCGTTGATTGTATCGCGAAAATCTATGGAATTCTTTGAAACACGGTAGCGTATGTCGTACTCCCCCACCCGGCGTATCTCCTGGAGCCACCCCTCTTTGGACTCCACTTTCCCCTCCCCGCCGAAGATCGGTTCTCCTGCAAGAAGGTGGATCAGAAATGTTTTGGGATAATGGGGAGAGAGATAGCGGAGATTGAAGGTCTGAGGATTCATACAGAATGCCCCCGAGCAGATCTGTGTCGGGGAGACGCTCAGCCGCATGACCGCCTGGCCGTTGGCATAGATCTCCAGGCGGATCCTATCCTTTCCCCGATAGAGAAAGCCCTGATCGGCAGAGCGCATCACCGGTGTTTTCCAGACGACAAAGACCCCCTCCTGGGCTTCGGGAAGCCCGGGTGTGCGACATCCGCTCAAAACGCCCCAAAGAAACAACCCCACAAAGACGGTGAAGATTTTTGACATTTTTTCTCTTTCCCTGAGTATTTTTAAGAAAATTATAAGGAATCACTCCCTATAATTGCGCCTACCAAAACACAAGACGGCCCCTTCATCTAGCGGTTAGGATTCCAGGTTTTCATCCTGGCCACAGGAGTTCGAGTCTCCTAGGGGTCACCACCTCGTTTTGGTATCTTCCGAATTATATTCTTTTCCGGATAAAGTATCCTCTCATAATCTCCACTCTTTCAATTTATAACGTCACTGAACTCTCCTGAAACTATTGTCAGGTTGGACTATTGCCCAACTGAAAATAGCCTCCG
>JALWZI010000256.1 GCA_027002755.1 Campylobacteraceae bacterium
GCCGAAGCATCTGGGCGATGGCGCCGAAATAGTTTCCGATGTGGAGTTTGCCGGAGGGCTGGATTCCGGAGAGTACACGCATGAACGATCCTGTCACTTGAAAAAGTTTCCGTGATTATATCCAATTGAGTGCTCCAAAGAACAACAGGTTTCACTCGATAGCTCTGGCAGTCGCGAACGCAAGCGCCCGTTTAACGGGTTGAGCGCTCCTTTGTCGCCATCGAGTGAAACCTCTCTTGAACATTTTTCAGAGGGTTCAATGACCGTAGGGAGAGGTGGGGAACGGCGGATCGGGGTGGTTTGGCACCACTTTGCACCCGGTCCTTCCGGGTAATGCCTCGGTAACGAATCCGATCTACAATGGCACTGTCCAAGCATTGGATTGGATCAACCCAACGAAAGGAGAGCCTATGAAAAAAAGCTTGATTCTTGCCGCGGCAGCGCTTCTGATGGGAAGTGTCTTCGTGAGCGCAGGTGAAGCGGCCGATGCAGCCGGCAAAGCCAACGCAGCGATGCAGCAGGCAGCTGAAAAAGCCCAGGACGCGGGCCAGAAAGCAAAAGATGCGGCCGAGGCCAACGCCAGTAAAGCGGCCGAAGAGGGCGCCAAGTCCGCCAAGTAAGCTTCTCCGCCACCCTATCCATATTCCTGTTTTTTCGATCATACACGTCCTTGACCGCCCTCCACCCGGGCGGTCATCTTCTACACATCCACTCCTGTATCAGTCGATATGCTATTTGTATTGATTTTCCGTTACTCGGACGAACCGTCCCCACGATCCTCTGCGTACTATCGAATCAGCCAAGGATAAATAAAATTCTCCATTCTCCATTCTCCATCCTCAATCCTCCTCCCGCTCTCCCCGTTTGCGGGCGACGATCTCCAGGGGGACCCCTTCGAAATCGAACTGGTCTCTGAGGAAGTTGGCCAGATAGCGCCGGTAGCTGAAATGGAGCAGTTCCGGTTTGTTGACCACCAGGGCGATGCGCGGCGGTTTGGTGGCGAACTGGGTGGCGAACTTGATCCGGACGACCTGACCGTGGTGACTGGGGACGTGATGGCGGCGGATCGCCTGCTGGATCGCTTCGTTGAGCCGGGAGGTGGGGATGCGCTGTTTGTAGCGCTCGTAGATGGCGGTGATCTGGTCGAGGATCCTGGCGACCCGCTGTCTGGTCTTGGCCGAAACGGTGAGAATGGGGGCGTAGTGGAGGAATTTCAGTTCGTCCCGGATATCCTGGATCGCCTCTTTGTACTCCTTCTCGCCGCGGATATCCCATTTGTTGACGACGATGAGGGCACCGAGTTTGTATTTGTCGATGAGCCCCGCGATCCGTTCGTCCAGCTCCGTCACGCCGGCGGTGGCATCGATGACCAGCAGGGCGATGTCAGCCTCCTGAAGCATCTTTTCGGTGCGGCCCAGAGCGTATTTTTCGATCCCCAGGATCTTGGAGCGGCGGCGGATCCCCGCGGTATCGACGAAAGTGATCTCGTAATCATTGTGCACAACGGTCTCGTCCACCGGGTCGACGGTGGTGCCGGCCACTTCGCTGACCACGGAGCGTTCCTGACCCAGCAGGGCGTTGAGCAGCGAACTCTTGCCCACATTGGGACGGCCGAGGATCGCCACCTTGATCCGCTTCTCCTCTTCCTCCTCTTCGGGGTTCTCCCGCATCTCCAGGAGCTGCTCCAGGCTCAGATCCTCATCGGATTCGGCGGGGAGGGTGGAGCTTTCCGCCGGCGGGATGTACTGCTCCAGCCAGCGGTAGAGGGGGTTGAGCTTGCGGTTGTGGCTGACGGAGATGGCGAAGATGTTTTCGGCACCGAATTCGATGAATTCCCAGAAACGCTCCTGCTCCTCCCGGTCGTTGTCGATCTTGTTGACGATCAGGGCAATGGGTTTGCCCAGCTGCTGCAGTTCGTAGAAGAGTTTTTTGTCCTCTTCTTCCGGGAGGCGTTTGCCGTCGACCATGTAGAGGATCACATCGGCCTCCTGGGCCGCACGCTTGGACATCTCGGCTACTTTGGAGAAGAGAGCGTCGCTCTCGTCGATCCCGCCGGTATCGAGGAGCTCGAACTCCCGGTCCTCGGAGATGGTGACGACGTTTTTCTTGATATCCCGGGTCGTGCCGCTCACATCGGAAGTGATGGCGTCCCGGCGGCGGGCCAGTCGGTTGAAGAGGGAGCTTTTGCCCACATTGGGGCGTCCCAGTATCGCTACTTTTTTCATATGGTTGAAATTCCTATTTGATTTTTGAGAGAAATGGAAGCAGACATTTCGTACTTTTCTTATCGTGATTATAGCGAAAGGTCAGGGGGGAAGATCCCCTTTCACGTTCGGTTAACGAATTTTGGAAATAATCCCCTCCATGAAAACATTGATGAAACGCCCTTTGACACAGATCCAGTTGATCCTGATCGTCTCGGTCTATCTGGTCATTGCCGGGAACTACACCTTCTTTTCCGAAGTGCTGAAAGTCTATCCACTTTATGGCAAGAATCTCTACTATCTGGCGACTATGCCGGTTCTGCTCTTTGTCATGAATGCGACCTTTTTTACGCTGCTGAGTTCCCGTTACACCACCAAGCCGCTGCTGATCTTCGTGCTGATCGTCTCTGCGGCGGTGAGCTATTTCATGAACACCTATCATGTGGTGATCGACAAGGGGATGATCCGCAGTGCCCTGGAGACCAACAGTCAGGAGGCGCTGGGGCTTTTCAATCTGAAGATGCTGCTCTACAACCTCTTTTTGGGGCTTCTGCCTGCCTGGCTGGTTTACAAGGCCCCTGTTCGTTACCGTCCCTGGCGTACGGAGCTTTGGGCCAAGATCAAGACTCTCGGGGTCATGGTGATCGTCGCGGGGACGATCGCTGTGACCGCCGGAGGCTTCTACGCTTCATTTTTCCGGGAACACCGCCCCCTCAAAAACTATACCAACCCCTACTACTGGATCAAAAGTACCGTCAGTTATGTCAAACACTCCATCCGGCGCAGCGGTCCCCGGACATTGAGAGTGATCGGTACCGATGCCAAAGTGGTCCGGCAACCGGGAGAAAAACCCAAACTGGTGATCATGGTCGTAGGCGAGGCGACCCGCTGGGACCATTTTGGGCTCAACGGCTATCGACGCGACACCACCCCGAAACTCTCCAAAGAAGAGGGTGTGATCAACTTTGCCGATTTCCGCTCCTGCGGGACCTATACCGCCCATTCGGTTCCCTGTATGTTTTCCATCTATGATCGTAGTCACTACAAACGTGACAAAGCGGAGTGGACGGAGAACGTTGTGGATGTCCTGGCACACACCGGCAGGGTGGATCTGATCTGGCGGGACAACAACTCCGACCCCAAAGGGGTGATGAAGCGGCTGGGATATGTGGATTTTATGAACCCGAAGAACAATCCCGTCTGCGACAGCGAATGCCGGGACGAGGGGATGTTGCAGAACCTGGAAGGGCTCCTGGACCGAAACACGAGCCGGGACAAACTCCTGGTGCTGCATCAGATGGGTA
>JALWZI010000257.1 GCA_027002755.1 Campylobacteraceae bacterium
TCCGAAACTATGAAAGGCAGGAGCGTAGCAGTGTTGCGATCTCGGCGCTACCGTCAGGAGAGACCTCCTCCATCAGGCCCCGGCTTACCCGTTCCAGATCATCCCCGAAAAGTTCCAGAACCTCACCGGGTTGCAGGTCATCTTCCCGACGGACCCAGGCCAGGCCTTTCTCCGCCAGGAAGCGGGCGTTGTGGTATTGGTGATCGCCGGCGGCATAGGGATAGGGGACAAAAAGCGTCGGCAGGCCGTTGGCGGCCAGTTCCCACAGCGTCGAAGCTCCGGCTCTGGCAACGGCGAAATCGGCGGCGGCCATCAGCTCAGGGATCCGGTCACTGAAACCGAAAACCTCCGCCTCGATCCCCAGCTCCTCATAGGCTTTGCGGACCTCATCCACGTTGCGCTCTCCCGCCTGATGGCTGATGGCGATGCCCCGCTTTTGCAGCTCGGGTGCCAGAGCTAGGGCCAGACGGTTGATGGCGACGGCCCCCTGGGAGCCTCCCAGAAAGAGGATCCGTTTGACCTCGTGACGTACCCGTGCCTTTTGGAAAAAAACCGACTTGACCGGATAGGCATGGATGGGGCTCTCCGGATCGTAGGAGGAGATGAAAGCTTTAGCATAGGGTTTCAAAAGCCGATTGAGACTTCCGGAGACGGCATTCTGCTCATGGATCACCAGAGGGATCCCAGAAAGGACCGCGGCGATGGCCGCGGGGGCGGCGGAGTAACCCCCGACGGAAAAGACCACCCCTGCTTCTTCCCGACGGAGGATCTTCCTGGCCTTGGCAATTCCCCGGAGCAGAAGTCCAACTGAATGGACCTTTCCCAGGATCCCCTGATTGACCACTCCCCGGCTTTCGAGAAAATAGCGTGCAGAGAAATCCTCGTCCTCAGCGAACCAGCGCCGGTCCTGCCCTCCCGTGGAACCGATATAGACCAGCCGCTGATCCCCCAGTTGCTCCTTGACCGCCTTGACGATCGCCAGGTGTCCGCCGGTCCCTCCCCCGGTCATCACGATACTAGCCATGTTGTTTTCTCTTCTCTTTGTATTTGATCTTTTTGGAGACCATCAACACCATACCGATGGCCACGGAGCCGGCCAGTATCTGGGACCCCCCGTAGCTGAGGAAAGGAACGGCGATCCCTTTGACGGGCGTGATCCCGGCGATGCCGTAGCTGTTGACGATAAAGGCGAAAAGAACCAGCAGCGCCACCCCGACGGTGAAGAGGTAGTAGGCGGGCTGTTCCAGCCGGGAGGCGATCTGCAGCAGCCGGAAAATGATGAAGATCAGCAGTCCTGCCACCGCTATCAGGGTCATGAAGCCCAGCTCTTCCGACAATCCTGCCAGGACGAAGTCGGTATGGACCTCGCTCAGGTAGCCCAGCTTGAACTGGCCGTTCCCCAGTCCCTGCCCCCACCAGCCGCCGTTGGAGATGGCGTTGAGGGAGTTGGAGATCTGATAGGGTTCGCTCGCCTCGGGCACCCGGAGCTTCGCCACCATCTCCTGGGGGAAAAAGCTCAGGAAATTATCCTGAACTGTGGACCACCAGCTTCGGATCCGGTGCATCCGGTGGGGAGCGATGAGGATCAGCACGATCACACCGATCAACCCCAGAAAGATCGACGTAAGAAAGAATTTGAGACTTCGGCCCGCCATGATCGTCAGGAACAGCATTGTCGCTGCCAGGACCATCACCTGCCCCAGATCCTTCTGGAAGATGGCGATAAGCACTACCGCCAGACCAAAGACCAGAAGATAGGGCATCAGGATCATGAACTCCCTGAACAGCGATAGCTTGCCGTGATGGATCAGTTTGCGGGAGAAACTCCAGGCGATGAAAAAAACGAAGCCCACTTTGAAGAACTCCACCGGGGCTAGAGAGAGCGGGCCCAGTCGGATCCAACGTTTCGCCCCGAGGACCTCTTTGACCAGGGAAGAAGGGAGAAAAGGCATCAGCAGCATCGCAAGGAGCGAAAAGAAAAAGAGCGCGAACCCCAGACGGACGAACCAGCGGTCAGGATCGAGCCAGCTGAGCCCCACCATTATGCTGATCCCCAGCAGTACCGAAACCAGCTGCCGAACAAAAAAGTGGAAATCCCCGTAACCGTAGTAGTGCACTGTAAAGGTGGAGAGGGAGTAGGTGAGGACAAGGGAGAGAGTAAAGAGTGCACATACGGCATAGAAGAGTGCTTTGTCCGCCATCGGGTTCCCATTTTTTATTAAATAGTATCAAACCGTGAAATTATAGTCAATCTGAAGAGAGTTTTCACTAAAATATCGAAATCTTTACATCGGCCAAACGGTGAAAACCTGCAAAGATCATCGATTCGGAGAGCTATGGGCAGCAAACATTTTCTGGATACCCGGAGTGTCAAACTCCTCTTTCTTTTTTTTCTGGTCATCGTGCTGGTCTCCGGATTTCTCAGTGCCGTCTTCCATACCATCGAATCGGATCGCAAACTCCCGCCCCACACTTCGGTGATCCACGATCGGGCCCTTCGGGGCGCCATCATCTCCAAAGACGGCTACACCATCAGCCGTTCCAACAAGACCTACGAAGCCACGGTCCATGCCCGAAGCATCGATCCCGGCAAGAAGGATCTCTTCATCCGCCTCTTTGCGATCTACAGCGGCATGGGGGAGAAGGAGGTTCGGGCAGCTTTTCTGGATAAAAAGGGGCACCCCAAAAAGGGCTTCGTAACTCTGAGCAAGAGCATCGATGCCGCCACCGCCATCCAGCTCAAACATCTGGCCTACCAGTTGCGACGGATGCATGTCTTCCGTTCTTTCGTCAATTCCCGCGGGGTCCAGACCCTCTACGGCCTGGATATCCTGGAGAACGGGGAGGAGCGGGAATTCCAGCTGGGAGACACCCTCACTCCCACCCTCGGATATGTCCGCAGCCGGAATCTGGGGCGTTACCGCAAGATCTACGGGGTCAAAGGGCTGGAAAAGCGCTATGAAAAATATCTCAACAAGAGCCGCGACGGACTGGTACGCGGAATGCGGGATGTCATCGGCACCATTATCCGGACCAAAAGCAGTATCCGTATCCCCCGCCGCGACGGCTACAGCCTCCATCTCAACATTCCTCTGGACCTGCAGAAGTATGTGGAAGGCACCCTCGACCGGATGAAAGAGGAGACCGGGGCCAAGGAGGTGATCGCCGCTGTCATGGAGAGCCGGACCGGAAAGATCCTGGCTCTGGCCAGCAGTGAGCGCTACGATCCGTCCCATATCACCCGGGAAGATATCCCCAAACTCAACGCCAAGTTCACCGAGTATCCCTACGAGCCCGGCTCGGTCATCAAACCCATCACCCTGGCCATCGCCCTGGACAAGGGGAAAGTCACCCCCGAAACCTGGTTCAAGACCTACAACGGGGGTCCCTTCCCCATCAGCAAATACCAGAAGATCCACGACGACGAGCCCTTCGACTCCCTCAC
>JALWZI010000258.1 GCA_027002755.1 Campylobacteraceae bacterium
CCGTTGGCACCGAGTAGCCCCAGGATCTCCCCGCTTTGCAGACGCATGTCGATATGGTCATCGGCGACGAAACTCCCGAAGCGCTTGGTGAGGCCCCGGGCTTCCATGACCAGAGTGGGGATCGGTTCGGTCTCTTCTCTGGGGCTCACTTCGATGGGAGGGATGCGGCGCCCCTCCTCCAGGGCATGGACGAAGCAGAGAGCCTCCAGGGTCGGCTCCTTTTTCGGCGCATTCAGGGGATCGAGAGAGTAGGTGTAGTGGCCGGTGCGGATGCAGCGGTCCGAGGCACAGGGGACCGGCTCATAACTGTACTCCTGGACGCCGGCCAGCAGCTCTTCGGCACTCCCTCGGGCGATGATCTGCCCGCTGTCGAAGAGATGGATCCGGTCCATCCGGGCCGCCTCCTGCATGTAAGCAGTGCTGATGAGGGCGACGGTCCCCTCTTCACGGCGGATATTGTCGAGGATCTCCCAGAGCTCCAGGCGGCTGAGGGGGTCGACGCCGGTGGTCGGCTCGTCCAGGATCAGGAGCCTGGGACGGTGCAGAAGGGTGCAGATGAGAGAGAGTTTCTGCATCATTCCGCCGCTGAGTTTTCCGGCGGCCCGATCGGTGAAACCGGAGAGCCCGGCCATCTCCAGCAGGCGTTCGCGATAGCGGAGAAACGCTTTGTCCCGTTTCAGGTTCCGGATATCGGCGAAAAAATCGAGATGTTCGCCCACGGTGAGGTTTCGGTAGAGGACCAGGCCGATCCCCTGAGGCATCAGGCCGATTTTCGGCTTGAGGGGCTCCGCCTCTTTGGGAGAGTGATAGGGGTGCCCGTCGAAAACGATCTCGCCACGAAATCGCTCTACGCCGGCGATGGCGTGCATCAGAGAGCTTTTGCCGGCCCCGTCGGCACCGATCAGTCCGATGATCTCACCGCGGTCCGCCTGCAGGGAGGCGTCCCGGATGGCGATCGTCGTGCCGTGCTGTACCGTTACATGGTCGACACGCAGGACGGAAGGGTTCATAGAGGAGGAAGCTCCTTCAGGGAGCGGGGGAGCTTCCGGCCGTCGAGGGAGATGACGCCGGTGGCCGGGAGACCGAGTTTGAGCTTCGGATCGGGAGCGAGAGGTTTGAGGTGGACGGCGAAGACCCGCTGGATCCTGTCGCTGCGGACACTCACCTCTTTGGGGGTGAACTCGGCTTTTTGGGCGATGCGGACCACCCGGGCGGGAATGGGGTGATCGGGCAGAGCATCCAGAAAGATCTCAGCCTTGTCCCCGAGCTTGATTCTGCCGTTTTGGAGGGTATCCACGAAGATTTTGAGATAGAGGGAGCGGGGATCGATGAGGGTCGCAACCACCTGCCCCGCGCCCAGGACCTCTCCGGGGTTGGCGATCTTCTCCAGGACGAAACCGTCGATCGGAGCGTAGAGGGTCATCTGCGCCAGGATGACCTGCGCTTCATCCCGGGCCGCTTTGACGGCCTTGAGCGCCTTCTGCAGTGCCTGGGTCGACTCGGTGAGAGCACGGAGTTTCGCCTGTTGAGCCCGGGCCTTTTCCAGAGCACTGCGGGCGACCCGGATCGCCGCATCGGCCTGGGAGAGTCGATTCTGCATGGCCCGTTGTTCCTCGAGGTCGGTTCGGTATTTCAACTCGGCTTTCTCATACGTTTCGGAGGCGATCAGTTGACGCTCGTAGAGATTGCGGCTACGATTGAGATCCCGTTCGTCCTGCTGCACCACACTGCGGAGGGAGTCGAGCTGTCGGAGCAGCGCCGCTTTTTCCGCCTGGGCACTCCGGAGCCGGGCTTGGGCGTCCTCCAGGGCCAGAGGAATCGTCTTCCGGGCGATGGAGAGCTCTGTCTTGCGGGCGGCGAGCTCCTTCTCTTTGGCCTCCACCCGGGCCTGAAGCTGCCGGACCTTGTCCCGGTATTCCGGGCTGTCGAGTCGGGCGATCACCTGGCCCTTGCGGATTGCCGCACCCTCTTCGGCGTCGATACGAAGCAGCCGTCCGGGGTATTTGACGTTGAGCCGGACGACATCCCCGTCGATGTGTCCCACCCCCTGGATGAGCGAATCGGGGAGACGGGGAGGGTTGAGTTTTTTGACGATGAAGTATCCCGCGGCAAAGAGAAGCGCCAGGGCGAAAAATCCGAGCCAGTACTGTTTGATCAGACGCATGGGAGGCGGTCTCCTTTTCGTTCAGGGGTGGCCGGAGTGGGGCAAGCGGATTTCTCGGGGGCTCTCATGAATGTTTCTCCGCTTTCTGGAGGTATCTCCGTGCGGCGATCCTCCCTGCTTCGATCACCTCGTCGGCTTTGTGAAAATCGAAGGTGCTGCAGACATTCATCGAAATATCGATCATCACATCGGGGGGATAGCCGGCGATCCGATAGCGGGTAAAGGCATCCTGCATCGTGTCGAAGGTCTTGTCCAGGACGTCGAACATGGAAAGATGGGACCGGGGCTCGCTTTTGCGGAAAAGCTCCTGTACCAGCGCCTCGATCCGCTCTTTGCGCTGCCGGGATTTCGGGGTGGATCGGACCGGCTCGGTAGGAAATTCACCGTAGAGATTGACGGCGACGATGAGATCGGTCATATCGGACTGGGTGGGAGCGATGGGCAGCGGGTTGAGGGCCCCGCCGTCCACCAGGACCATCCCGTGGTGCCGAACCGGCGTGAAAACAGAAGGAATGGCGATGGAGGCCCGGATAGCCTCCAACAGATCACCCTGCTGGAACCAGACCTCTTTTTTTCGGATGATGTCGGTGGCGACGGCGGTGTATTTGATGGGCAGATCTTCGATACGGCGCTCTCCGATCATCTTGGCCAGACGGGAGAAGACCTTTTCCCCTTCGATGAGCCCTCCGGCGGCGAAGGAGAAATCCAGCAGTGTCGCTACATCCAGGGCATCGAGTTCCAGGACCCACTCTTTGTACCGGTCGAGGGCGTCGCAGGCGTAGAGGCCTCCGATAAGGGCCCCCATGGATGCGCCGCTGATGGAGGCGATCCGGTAGCCGGCCTTTTCCAGTTCTTCGATCACACCGATATGGGCGTAGCCCCGGGCACCGCCGCTTCCGAGCACCAGAGAGATCGTGGGAGATTTCATCGTTGTGCCATCCCTTCGAGGAAGAGGTCGAGGACCCGCTCTTCCGCATCGTCGAGTCCTTCCTGATAGTGTATCCAGTATTCCACGTATCCGGTGGTGAAAGCGTTGAAAAGATAGGCGATCTTCCGGGGATTAGTCTCCTTGAGGGGTACGGTTTTCCCAAGCGCCTCGAAGAGGTTGGTCAGATAGTCGAAGATCGGAGCGGCGGGGTCCTGCTGTTGGGTGTTCATCTTCATGAAAAAGAGGGGATCCCCCACCACCGGGTCCTCCAGGGCTTTGCGTTTGGAAGCGAGGGTATCGAACTTGAGGCGGATGTAGCGACGCAGACACCGCATCGGGTCCGATCG
>JALWZI010000259.1 GCA_027002755.1 Campylobacteraceae bacterium
GATCGGGCCTTTGCCCTCCCGATCACCCACCTCTCGGCCTACGAACTCACCATCGAAGCGGGCACCCCCTTCGCCCGGACCCCCGAAGCCCGCCAGGAGGACGTGCCCCTGGCCCGCTGGATGGCCGACGAGATCGCCGTCCGGGGACTGTCACCCTACGAGATCTCCAACTTCGGCGATCCCTGCCGACACAACCTGGGTTACTGGCAGCTGCAGGACTACATCGGTCTCGGAGCCGGAGCCGTGGGCTTCCTGAAGGATCGGCGCTTCTATCCCTCCCGCTCCATCGACGGCTATCTGACCGACCCTGTGGCCCATACCGTGGAAGAGCTCACGCCGGAGGATCTCAGAATGGAGCGCCTCTTCCTGGGCCTGCGCTCCCGCGTCGGTATCGACCGGAACCTCCTCACCCCTCCGGAGCGGGAACGGGCGGAGCTGCTGGTAGAGGAGGGAAAGCTCCGCCGCCGCCCCGAAGGCTACGAAAACCCCGATTTCTTTCTGGCCGATGAGATCGCCCTCTATCTAATGGATTGAAAAAATTTCGGTAAAATTGACCCAATTTTCCTCCCCGGGACGGGGAGAGCAAGGAGTCCCATGTTTGGAATGGGTTTCAGTGAGATCCTGATGATCGCCGTGGTCGCCATTCTCTTCCTCGGGCCCGACAAGCTGCCCGACGCCATGGTCCAGATCGCCAAATTCATCAACAGCTTCCGCAAGACCATCAACGAGGCCCGAAGCACCTTCGAAGAGGAGCTCCATCTCAAAGAGCTCAAAGAGGAGGCGATGAGCTATCGCCGGAGTCTCGAAGAGAGTACTTCGGATATCAGCGGATTCAAGCACGCCGTCCCCAATCCCGCCCAGGAGCTGGAAGAGGCGCTCCAGATCGCCCGCTCCGGGATGCCTGCCGACCGGCTCAACAGTGAGGTGGATCTGCTGGAGGAAGAGGATGAAGTGACCGAAACACGCCCCGCGGTCACCGAGTACAAAGCCATGGCCCGCAAAGCCCTGGCCGAAGCCGATCGTGAAGAGGAGACCTCCGCTCCGGAAGCGAGCGAGGGAATCGAATCGGCCGCTGAACCTGCCCCACGCCCCCGCAGCTTCAAAAATCTCGACAACGGATCGGAGTCCTGATGTTCGAGAGTATGAAACCCCACCTGGCGGAGCTCCGCCAGCGTCTGGCCATCTCCGCCCTGGCGGTTCTTGTCGGCTTCATCATCGCCTTTACCTTTCACAATACGATCCTGGGCTGGGTCACCAAACCCCTCAACAATGCTTTGGTTCAAGTGGGCAAAATTGTGGAGAAAAGGGAGATGGGAACCTGGAAGATCTCGGGGAACGAGGCCAATGCCAGCACCGGAAGCGGCCAAGCCGCCAAAGGAAACGCCCCGGCACTGCTCACCGATCATGCCCAAAGCGCCGAGACCCTGCACCGCACCCTCAAAGAGGCCTCCGCCGCCACTGAAAATCCCCGCCTGCAGAAGCTCCTGCAGCAAGCGGCCTCCGCCGCCGAAGAGCTGGCCCGGAACAGCCGGATCCTCCGCCGGGCCCTGGTCGCCGAAGAGAATCTGACCCGGGAGAAGATCGACAAAAAGCTGCGGGAGAAGAGTTTCAACGGGATGATCACCACCCACCAGGTGGGCGGGGCCTTCTTCGTGGCGCTGAAGGTCTCCTTCTTCGCCGGGATCCTGATGGCCATGCCGGTGATCCTCTGGCAGCTCTGGCTCTTCATCGCCCCGGGGCTCTACGACAACGAGAAGCGGATGGTCCTGCCTTTCGTCGTGGGAGGATCGGTGATGTTCCTCGTCGGTGTTCTCTTCGCCTACTACGTGGTGACCCCCTTCGGCTTCCAGTTCCTGATCACCTTCGGCTCCTTCCTCTATACGCCGCTGATCAATATCGAGGATTACGTCGGTTTCTTCACCAAGATCCTCATCGGCTTCGGGATCGCCTTCGAACTGCCGGTCTTCGCCTACTTCCTGGCGCTGCTGGGCCTCATCACCGACAAGACCCTCAAAGACTACTTCAAATATGCCATCGTCATCATCTTCCTGCTGGCGGCCTTCCTCACCCCGCCGGATGTCCTGACCCAGCTGCTGATGGCCGCGCCGCTGATCCTGCTCTACGGCCTCTCCATCCTGATCGTTCGCTACGTCAACCCCTACAGACCGGAAGAGGAAGACGAGGAGGAAGAGGATGAGTTCGAGAGAGCGGAGCGGGAGATGGAGGAGCTCGAACGCGGCTCCGGAGAGTCCTGATGGCCGATTCCGGGGACCTGCTCACCCAATCCTACGACTACACCCTTCCCCCTGATCGGATCGCCACCCATCCTGTGGAACCGGCCGATGCGGCGAGGCTTCTGGTCTACAACCGCACTGAGGGATCCGTCATCCACGCCCGCTTTCGGGATCTGCCTGACTTTCTACCTGAAGACACTGCTCTCTTTCTCAACGACACCCGGGTGATCCCGGCTCGGATCTTCGGGCACAAAGTATCAGGGGGCCGGGTGGAACTCCTGCTCAACAAGCCGCTGCCCGATCGGCGCTATCTGGTGATGATCCGGGGAAAGGTCCGTCCCGGGACCCGTCTCCTTTTCGAGAGGGGACTCGTAGCGGAGGTCCTGGAGCTCCTGCCCGACGGGGCACGGATCGTTCGTTTCCTACAGGGGGATCAGGAGATGGAGTTCGGCGAGCTGGTGGAGATCCTGGAGCAGATCGGCCACGTTCCCCTGCCCCCCTATCTGAACCGGGAGGACGAAGCGGAGGACCGCCGACACTACCAGAGCCTTTTCGCCCGTGAAGCAGGGGCTGTGGCGGCGCCCACCGCGTCGCTGCACTTCACGCCTCAATTGCTGGAGAGGCTTCAGGAACGTCACCCCTCCTACACCCTGACGCTCCATGTGGGAGCCGGGACCTTCAAGCCCGTCGAAAGCGAAAAGATCCTGGAGCACCCGATGCATTCGGAGTATTTCCGGATCCCCGATCCGGCGGCGGAATACCTGCAAAGCGACGCTCCCCTGCTTGCGGTCGGCACCACCGTCACCCGTACCGTCGAATACTTCGTCCGTACCGGCAAAACGGAGGGAGAGTGCGATCTCTTTCTGCACCCCGGCAATCCGCCAAAGCGGGTCGACCACCTGCTGACCAACTTCCATCTGCCCAAAAGTACCCTGATCATGCTGGTCAGTGCTTTTGTCGGGCGGGAAAAGACCCTGGAACTCTACGAAGAGGCGATCCGGGAAGGATATCGATTCTACAGCTACGGCGATGCCATGCTGATCATCTGAAGGAGAGACAATGGAGATGCTGCTCGATCCGAGATACTATGTCCTGCATATCGCGATCTTCCTGATCGCGACGGGACTCATCGCCACCTTGATCCATGAAATGCGAAAGCCGAAAAAAGACCCCAACGACGACCCCGACACCAAACGCATGA
>JALWZI010000260.1 GCA_027002755.1 Campylobacteraceae bacterium
GGTTGGGCGCCACGCCGTTGGCCTCCAGAAAGTGGCGGTACGCCGTCGCCGTCACGGCATAGCCGTGGGGGACCCGCACCCCCTCCTGCGTCAGATTGCGATACATCTCCCCCAGCGAAGCGTTCTTGCCCCCCACTTCGGGAACATCCTCGATGCCGATCTCTTCGAACCATTTGACGAACTGACTCATGTACGATCCTTTATAGAGTTGCTCTTGAATCAATAGTATCAACAATGATTAAACGAAAACATAACCTGACACGCTGATCGGTTCGGAACACAAACAAGGTGAAGATAAAACGGAAGCAACGAAAAAAGGTATTTGGTGATAGAAATGAGAAAGAAAATCTCCCGCACCGGGGGAGTGACCGGAGAGGGGATATTATTTGGAGATCGCCGCTTTTTTCAGGTCGGCTTCGACCTCTTTGCCGAATTCCGAGGCTTTCATTTTCGCTTCAAACTGTTCTTTGGCCTGGAACTCCTCCACTTTCGCCTTGGCGGCCGGGACACCGGTAGTCTCCTGCGGGTTCTTCAGGACCTTGGCTTCTTCGGCAGCGACCGTATCTTTCATATCCGAATAGATCTTGCTGCTAAGCTTGCTGAAACTCTCTTTCAGCCTCGTGTAGAGCTTCTCGACCATATTTTTACCCTTGATCTCTTTTTCCAGTGCAGTGATCTGGTCATAGAGATCCTTGTAGGCAGCACTACGTTTATCGGTATAGCCGAAATAGTAGGCTTTCTGCAGCTCAGCCTTGGCCGCCTCGAGCAGTTTTGTCGCCTCCTCTTTCTTGGACTTGTCCAAGGCTGCCGCCTGCCGGACGAAATCCTCGGCAGCCAGGAGAGGAATGGGGATGACGGTTTTGATCGTTACGATCGTATTGAAAGCTTCGGCCATCACATTGAGAGCCTGATCCACTTTGCCCTCTTTCAGTGCCTTCAGAGCCTTTTTGGTCGCGACGGGGTAGAGCTCCATCGGTAGATAGGAGGTCAGAACATCCATCTCATCCTTCAGTGGGAGCAGTACTTCCCTCGCCGCCTGGGTCCGATAGTGTCTCAGCATCTCTCTCGCCCCGTCCACAACCCGCTTGGCATCCTGGGGAGTGATGATCACGTCATTGACCAGGATCATCTCATCCACGGGAACGAATTTGAGTTGAGGATTCTTCTTCAGAGCGGTCGTGAAGAGCTTGTCCGCCTGCTCCAGATACTTCTGTGCAGACTTGGTGTCTTTATGCTGGATCGCCTGAACGGCCCGGATAGTGTCGGTCAGGGCCTCCAGCACCTCCTTGGGAGGTTTGGGTGTCGCGGCGTGATGAGCCTTGATCGCCGCAGGAATGAAAGAGCGGGCCGCTTTTTTCTGCATACTGTAGTAGCTGGCTCCCGCTACTTCGTTGTGGAGGACCGCTTTGCCGTTGGTGGCAGTTGTTGTAGCATTGCCGGCCTGAGCTCCTGCCCCCATCAGCACTGCGGCAGTTACCGCTGAGATCATCATCTTTTTCATCGTTTCTCCTTAAGTCTTTTAAGATAAATAAATCATAGGAGATACGGTTTAACCGTTCTTAAACGATACAACTAAAGATACTTTATTTATATTCTTAATGTTCCTCATTCTCCATCCCGGTCTTCTCCCCTTTTGCCAGGAGAGGGGTATTGTAGGTCTCATGCCAGTTCAGGATGTGTTTCCAGGCCTCGGCGGCGTTATCCACCACCTGAAAGATCTCCCGATCTTCCGGAGCGATCACCCCCTCTTCTACCAGAAAGTCGAAGTCAACCGCTTTGTTCCAGTAGCTCTTGCCCACCATCACGACGGGAACGGGTCTTGTCTTCCGGGTCTGGACCAGGGTCAGAAACTCGAACAGTTCGTCGAAGGTCCCGAATCCGCCGGGATAGACCACCAGCGCCTTGGCACGGAGGAAAAAATGGAGCTTCCGTATGGCGAAATAGCGGAATTGGAAGCAAAGCTCCGGTGTGATGTAGGGATTGGGATACTGTTCGTGGGGCAGATGGATATTGAGCCCCACGGTTTTGGCACCCACATCATGGGCTCCCCGGTTGGCCGCCTCCATGATCCCCGGTCCGCCGCCGGTCATGATCACCACCCGGCTGTCTTCGGGCCCTTTGCCGCTGCGGCTGACATAGCGGCCGAACATCCGGGCGTCGTCGTAGTAGATGCTCTTCTCCAGCATCCGCTCCGCCACATAGAGCTCCCGCATCAGGGTCTCGTCTTCGGGGTGCTCTTTGAGCCGTTTCTGGATCTCCTCCAGCTTCGCCATGGCGGTCTTGCGCTCCCGGATCCGGGCACTGCCGAAGACGACGATGGTATGTTTGATCCCCGCTCTCGCCATGTGGAGCTCCGCTTTGAGATAGTCCAGCTCCAGACGGATCCCCCGGGTATTGTAGGACTGGAGAAAATCGAGATCCTCTTCCGCCAGACGGTAGGTGGGACTCTGCATGATCTTCTCGACCAGTTTCAGGGCATGGGGGTCTTCCGCTTTGGGTTTGGGATGTTCCCAGGGAAGCTCGGTATTTTCGATAGGGAGTTTTTTCTTTTTCATTCGTATCCTTTTCATTGGTTTGTCGGCCACGCTCAGACAGGTGGGTTCAGAGGAGTAATCCGTAGGCGATCGTCAGGAGGCCCAGCACACTGATCCAGAGCGCCGAACGCCAGGCGACCTTTACCCCGCCGAACCAGAGCGCATAGGCGGCCTTGAGCAGATTGTTGCTGCCGGCGGCGATGACGATGGCCGAGAGGACCCCGTGCAGATCCACCGTGTATTTTCCCGTCAGGATCGAGAGGACGAAAGGGTCGATATCGGTGAACCCCACCAGGAACGAAAGGACCTTCAGTCCGCCGCTGCCGTAATGACGGGTGACATATTCGGTGATCACCATCATCAGGACGAAGAGAAAGGCGAAGAGGAACGCCGTCCGCAGCTCCAGCGGGTTGGTATCGACAAAATCGGGACGACTCCGGGCCCGTCTCCCCTGACGAATGTAGAAAGCGGCAAAGAGAAAGCCCAAAAGAGCCAGCACCGCAAAAGGCACGATCAGCCGCATCCCGACGGAGAGATTGAAGATCAGGGCCACGACGATGAGCCGTAGATACATCATCGAAGTCGCGGCGATGATCGAAGCGTCGATCAGCGGGTTTCCCCCCTGGGACCTCGCTTTGCTGGCCAAAACTACGGTGGTGGCGGTGGAGGAGTAGGTCCCGCCGATGATCCCGGTGAGAAAATAGCCCCGGTTGGGGAAAAAGTATTTCTGGGCCAGATAACCGCCGTAGCTGATGCCGGAGATCACCACCACCGCCAGCCAGATCTTGAAGGGCGAGAGGGGAATATAGGGAATGACGTTGCGATCAGGCAGGATCGGCAGGATCACCGCCGAGAGGAGCACCATCTTCCTCAGGG
>JALWZI010000261.1 GCA_027002755.1 Campylobacteraceae bacterium
CCAGGGCGATCACCGCCGACGAGCTGGCGGTGATCGCCCTGGAGACGGTGGAGACCGCCGAAAAGTTCGGGATCGATCCCAGGGTGGCGATGCTCTCCTACTCCACCGGAGAATCGGGAGTAGGGGCCGACGTGGAGAAGGTGCGGCGGGCCACGGAGATCCTGCAGCGCAAACGCCCCGATCTGCCGGTGGCCGGACCGATCCAGTACGATGCCGCCATCGACCCGGAAGTGGCCAAAATCAAGATGCCCGACAACCCGGTGGCCGGACACGCCACTGTCTTCATCTTCCCCGATCTCGATACCGGCAACATCGCCTACAAAGCGGTCCAGCGCTCCGCGGGAGCCGTGGCCGTGGGGCCGGTGATGCAGGGGCTGCGCAAACCGGTCAACGACCTGAGCCGGGGCTGCAGCGTGGATGACATCATCGACACCGTGGCCATCACCGCCATCCAGGCCCAGGAGAAGGAGTCGTGAAGATCCTGGTCCTCAACTCCGGCAGCTCCTCTCTGAAGTTCAAGCTCTATGTGATGCCTGGGAAAAAGCTCCTGGCCCAGGGACTCATCGGGCGGATCGGCGAGGAGGGATCGGAAGTTCATATTTTTTACGATGAAAAGCGGCACGAGACGACGCAGACGATCCGGGACCACCGTCACGCTCTGGAGATCCTGGAGGGGCTGCTGCCGAGGCTGGGGATCCTGGAGAGCTTTGCCGAGCTGGGAGGCGTGGGGCACCGGGTGGTCCACGGGGGCGAAGCCTTCACCCGGGCGACCCTCATCGATGAAAAGGTCAGCAAGACGATCCGGCAGCTGATCCCTCTGGCGCCTCTGCACAACCCGGCCAACCTCCTGGGGATCGAGGCGGTGACGGCTCTGGCCCCGGCGCTGCCCCAGGTGGCTGTCTTCGACACCGCCTTTCACCAGAGTATGCCGCCCGAAGCCTACCGCTATGCGGTACCGGCGGAGTGGTATGAGCGTTACCGGGTTCGGCGCTACGGTTTCCACGGCACTTCGCACTATTTCGTCTGCCGGGAACTGGCGCGGCTCAAGGGAAGCTCATTAAAAAATATCAACTGCATCACCCTCCACCTGGGCAACGGCGCCAGCGCCTGCGCCGTAAGGGGAGGAGAGAGCATCGAGACCTCCATGGGCCTCACCCCGTTGGAAGGGCTGGTGATGGGAACCCGCAGCGGAGATCTCGATCCGGGGATCCATTTTTATATGAATAAATATGGAAATCGGAGCCCCGAGGAGATCGACCGGGAGCTCAACCGCGAAAGCGGGCTCAGGGGCCTGGGCGGCAGCAACGATATGCGCGAGATCCAGACGCGGATGGAGGAGGGGGACGAAGCGGCGAAGCTGGCCTTCGAGGTCTTCATCCACCGTCTGATCAAATATGTGGGGGCCTACGCCGCGCTTTTGGGGCGGCTGGACGCCATCGTTTTCACCGGCGGGATCGGCGAACACAGCGCCCCCGTGCGCCAGGCCCTCTCCGAGCGTCTGGGAATCCTGGGCGTGGCGCTGGACGACGAGGCCAACCAGGCCCCCGGTACCGAGGCCCGAACCATTCACGCCGGCGGCAGCAAAGTCGAACTCTGGGTCATCCCCACCGACGAGGAGGGAGTGATCGCGGAGGAAACATACAAAGTGATTTTGGGAGCGCCGATGGCGCAGTCGATAGTCGTTAGTCGCTAGTTATTTAAACGAAAGCGTTGCAAAGCAACGCATACCGAAATTCCTCATTCCTCATTCCTCATTCCTAGTTATCTCCCGCCGATTCGCCCGATCCTGCAGCCAGTCGGAGATCTGGATCAGGCTGAAGGTCACCAGAAAGATCATCAACCCCGGGAAGAAGCTGACCCACCAGGCGATCTCCATGACCGCCTTGCCGTCGCTGAGGATGCTTCCCCAGCTCATATCGGGCGGGGTGATCCCCAGGCCCAGGTAGCTCAGGCCGCTTTCAGCCAGGATGGCGCCGCTGACGCCGAAGGTGAAGCTGACGAAAAATATGGGGGCCAGCAGGGGCAGGAAGTATTTGAAGATGATGGTCCGGGTGGGGACCTTCGCCAGGCGCAGGACCTTGATGAAGGGCTGGGAGGCGATGCGGTAGCTTTCGCTGCGGATCAGCCGGGCGGTCCCCATCCATCCGGTGACGGAGATGACGATGATGAGGATCAGCGACGAGGCGGGGATATAGCTCACCAGGGTCAAGAGCAGGAAAAAGGTGGGGAAGGTGAGGAAGAGATCCACGATGAAGACGAAGCTCTTGTCCCACCAGCCCCGGAAGTAGCCCGCCGTCACCCCCATGATGAGCCCGATGAGCGAGGCGATCACCGCCGAGCCGACCCCGATGAGCAGGGAGATGCGTCCCCCCTCCATCACCCGGGCCAGGAGATCCCGCCCCAGCCGGTCGGTTCCCATGGGGTGGGCGAGGCTGGGGGCCTGGAGGATCAGCTCCCGGTGAAAGGTGTAGGGGTCCTGGCCCCAGAGCAGGGGTCCCAGGAGGCTCAGGAGAACCAGGGTGATGAGGATTCCGAGGCTGATGAGGGGGAGCTTACGCTTCATCGCTTGGGGCCGGGCGGTAGTAGCTGAGGGTGCTTTTGCCGAAGCGCCGTTTCTTGACCAGCTCCAGCGCTCCGATCTTTTCGGGGAGGTCCACGGTGGTCATATGCTCCACGATGGCCATTTCACAGGTTTCGGGCCGGATCTGCTCCAGAAGCCCCAGGGTCTGTTCGTAGATCTCCTCCATTCCCTCCCGGATGCTGAAGGGGGGATCGAAATAGAAGTAGGCCTTCTCTCCCGCGCTTTCCACCTGCCGGTAGACCCGCGGGAACTCTTCGAAGCTGTCGCCCCGGATCGTCTCGATGAGTCCGGGGGCGATCCGCTCCACATTGGCGCGAAGGATCTCGTAGACCTCCCGGTTCTTCTCCATACACCAGGCCCTGGAGGCGCCGCGGCTGACCGCCTCCAGGGCCACGGAGCCGCTCCCGGCGAAGACCTCCACGAAGGGCTTGCCCATCAGGTCGAACTGCAGGGTGTTGAAGAGGGACTCCCTCAGGATCGCCTTGGAGCTGCGGGTGGTGGCCACCGAGGGGATCTCCACCGCCTTGCCCTTGAACTCTCCGGCGATGATGGGGGCGGCATAGGTCTTCATCCGGCTTTTTCTGCGTCGGGGTGCTGGCATGGGCAGACTCTCTTTTTTTGATGCAATTATATCGTGTCGTCCCTATGCCGGCAGGTAGAGACTGCCGCCGTTTGCTTCTTTTTATCGGTAGAGGAGTACAATAGAATGGTCAAAAGGAGTCGACGATGATCCGCCGCAGCGGCAAGATGCAGTTTCTCTTCTGGGCCTTTTTCTTCTCGGTTCTGCTCTATCTCTGGATCCTCTGGATCGGGGTGCGGACCTTTCTG
>JALWZI010000262.1 GCA_027002755.1 Campylobacteraceae bacterium
GATTTTCATGGGTTCCGTGCTCCTTTAGCCATTGAGCTGTTTGAGAAAATTGTCCAGGCTCATCAGCTGCCCGGCGAATTTGCGAATCCGCTCGGGAGCCCGTTCGATATCGTTGTCGAACTGCAATTCATAGAGATTCTCTACCATCGCTTCGACCCGGAGGTTGCTGGCAGCCCCTTTGAGCATGTGGGCCGTCTTCTGCAACTGGTCCAGATCCTTCTTTTCATAGGCGTCGATCAGAACCGGCAGGTATTCGTGCCCCTGGTTGGCAAAGTCGTTGATGAATTCCAAAACCAGATCTTCGGGAAGGTTGAGCTCTTCGGCGGCGATCTGAAGGCTGAATTCGATGGGAACGGGTTTGACCCCTTTCAGGAAGGATTCGGTGGAGACTTCCGGTTGAACGGCCGGTGTAGTCTCCGCTTTCTCTTCTGCTGCAACGGGCGTTTCCATCTCCGCCTGTTCCGGAGCGGCGGTAGGTTTCTCCGCTGCCCGGGCTGTTTCGACGGTAGAGGGACCGGTGCTTGTCGCCACCGGTTGTTCAAGGCGTTCCAACATCCGATCCAGGGTGTCGACGATTTCGGTGCGCTCTTCAGAGGAAGCAGATTCGATCATATCCAGAAGGCGGTCGATGGGGCTGAGCTGGAGCAGGGTGACGGCATCTTTCAGGACCGAAGCCGCTTCCCGACGTGCCGTTGCATCACCCTCCAGGAGCTCCCCACGCATTTGACGGCAATCATGGACAAAATCGCTCACCAACGCAGTATACTCTTCCGTACCAAGATCCAGGTTGAGTGCATTGGTCTGGAGGTCGGGCTTGAAGGCGGCTTCGAGTTTCAGCCACGCCTTTTCTTCTGCTTCCGGCAGGGGGATGAGCGGTTCGGAAGCCTCTGACGCTTCGAGTGTCAGGTTCTCCTGCGTCTCCTCTTCCGGCGCGAGAGGCAGCTCTTCTTCGGGGGACGTTTGCTCTGTCTCTTCTTCCCGGAGGGCAAGGGGCGCTTCCGCTTCAGAAGTGGGCGCAGTTTCTGAAGGCTCTTCTGCCATAAGTTGAAGGGTCTCTTCCTCTTCTTCCATCGGAATCTCGAGGAGGGAAGATTCCTCTTCATTTTCAGATGATATTGCAGCTTCTTCGCTCGTTGCGGCGGTAGCGGCTTCTTCCTCTTCGGTCAGGAGGGAGAGTGGCGTTCCCTCTTCCGTCTCGGATGAAGGAGGTGTGGTCTCTTCCTCCTCGGGGAGGAGTTTCAACAGAGCTTCCAGTTCCTTTTCGGCTTCGCGACTCTGCTCCTCGGAGATCGCCGAAGGGGCGCTTTCGGCTTCAGTCGATTCTTCCTCTTGGGATTCGGGAAGTATCTGGAGGAGCTCCTCTTCGGTTTCTGTGGGAGTGACGGGTGCTTCCTTGCTGATCTCTTCCCGGAGGGGATGGCAGAGATACCATGTTCCGAGCAGGGAGTCGAGCGTTTCCACTCTGCAGGTCAGGGAACTGTCATCCGGTAGAAGCAGGATCCCCACCTCTTTTTCGAACCGCAGGCTTCCCTCTCGAAAGGCCCGGACGGCATCGAGGATATCGGAGAAACCCCATCGCTCCAGATCGGCAGTATCCGCGGCAATGAGGTGATT
Source organism: Campylobacteraceae bacterium (assembly GCA_027002755.1). GTDB lineage: Bacteria > Campylobacterota > Campylobacteria > Campylobacterales > Sulfurovaceae > Nitratifractor. The sequence goes on from JALWZI010000262.1 coordinate 1,615, forward strand.
GTTCTGATCGATGATAAACATGGGTTATTTCCTCGCTTTCTCTTGAATGGATTTGGCTTTGAACTCCAGCTCTTTTTCGACGATTTCATCGGGAGCGGCCGGGCGTCCGATATAGGCAAAACCGACAGCCTCTTCCCCCTCCTTCAGCGGTGAGACCTGGGTATAGGCCCAGAAAAGCCGGCCGTCCTTGCGTTGGTAACGCAGGAGTCCTTCCCACATCTTCCCACCCAAAACACGATCCCGGATCCGGTCCCGAATCTCTCTGGGGGTGGTGGAGAGCAGAATCTTCTCGCACTTCTTTCCGAGAAGTTCGGACTTTTCATAGCCGGAATTGCGGCAGAGCCGATGGTTGACATAGATTACTTTCCCCTCCAGATCTGTATCGCAGTGGATCATCCCTTCAGTAAAGCGGTATAGCTCATCCCGCTCTCCGAGGTCCGTAGGGCCCATCATTTCTTCCCTTTCGCATCCGAGGTGTTGCATATTGTATAATATTAAAGTTTAAAGAAGTTGAGAAAAACAGGGTTTTAAGCCTCTTTTTCCTCGGAAAGGGCCCGATTTTCATCGGAACGCATTTGGAGGATCGCCTCGGCGGCACGTTTGCCGGCGACCCGGGACAATGTCGAATCGTCTCCCTGCATGATCGCTTCGAAGGTTCCGAAGTAGTCCAGAAGCTTCTTCAGGGTGGCCGGACCGATCCCCTTTTGTTCAAGAAGTGCCGTCTGGCGGTCACGGTGACGTTTTTTACGACGATGATAGGCGATGGCGAAGCGATGGGCCTCGTCCCGGAGGCGCTGGAGCCACTGAAGCCTGGGATCCCTCGGGTCGAGGTGGAGTTCACCGGTCGGTCCGTGAAGGAGATCCCGGGCCGCTCCTTTGGCCCGGTGGGCTTTGGCGTCGAGCTTTTCCTTGGCGATGGCCAACACCGGGAGGTTGACCCCGGCGCGGCTCAGGAGGTCTTCCGCCAGTCGCCGGAGGGTCTCGCCTCCATCGATGAGCCAGAGGTCCGGCGGTGGCTCTTTGTCGAAGTCCCCGATGCGCCGTTCGAGCATCTCCATCATCTGATGGTATTCGTCCCGTGCCTGGAGCTGGTAGCGTCGATAGGCCTTTTTCTCCCAGGCCCCTTCGTCCCAGACCACCATGGCGCCCACAGCAGCCTCTCCCATCAGATGGGAGTTGTCGAAGACCTCGACCCGCCAGGGGATCTGCTCCAGTTCGAAGAGTTCCGCGATCCGCTTTTCGACGGGCGCCTCTTTTCGCTGTCGCTCCTGACGCCGAAGGAGTTCGGCGGCGTTGCTCAGCGCCAGGCGGGTCAACTGGGCTTTGGGACCACGGCGGGGCATCTGAATGTTGATCTTTTTCCCGAGTCGTCGGCTGAGGAGTTTCGCTATCTCGTCGCTCTGCTCCAGGTCATGGGCCAGCAGCACGGTGGCGGCGGTACCGGGAGTCTCCTCCCGGTAGAAATCCAGCAGGGCCTGTCGGTAGGCTTCGTCGGGATCGTAGAGTTCGGTGTGCCGGAAATAGCTGTAGCTGGAGGCGGTGATACGTCCCCCGCGCATGAAAAGGCGGACCACCACCCCCCGGTCGCTGCCCGGATCGATGGCGAAGATGTCGTAATCCTCCTGCCGTGCCAGGTCGATCTCGGAGTGGATCTCCAGTCCTCGGATCGCCTCGATCCGGTCCCGCACTGTGGCCGCCTCCTCGAAACGTTCCCGGGCGGCCAGCTCCATCATCCGCTCCTCCAGGCGACCGAGGATCAGGGGGAGATTGTGAATGGCCGCTTTGGCCGCTTCGA
>JALWZI010000263.1 GCA_027002755.1 Campylobacteraceae bacterium
CGCGCTTCCTCTTCGGCGATGCCCCGGCTGCGGAGGTAGAAGAGCTGGGCAACGTCGAGCTGACCGGTGGTGGAGCCGTGGCTCGCCTCCAGATCGTCGATATAGATCTCCAGCTGGGGCTTGCTGGCCATGTAGGCACCGTCGTTGAGCAGGATCGCTTTGGAGTTCTGGTGGGCTTTGGTATATTTGCCGCTGTGCTCCACCTTGATCAGTGCATCGAAGATCCCTCTCGCTTTTTCCGCGAGAATGTTCTTGGCCCGCTGATTACTCGCGGAGCTCTGGCCGATATGGACGATCTGGCTCACGGTACCCCGTCGGGCGTGGTCGGTGGCATAAAGCAGATGGTCCGCATCGATCCGGGCCTGTTCGTGCAGTTCCGCCCGGATCAGCTGCAGGCCGCTTCCGGCACCGAAGTCGAAGCTGTGCAGCCGGCAGAGGGCCTGGGAATCCACTTTGATCCGGTGAGAGAAAACAGGAAGGTAATCCCCCTCTTTCAGCGTCTCGTCCCTGATCAGCGTCAGGGTGGCATCCCGGGAGATGAAAGCGTCACTGCCGCTGAGTATCAGCGCACCGCAGGCCTGCTCTCCCTCGAAACGCTCGTCGATCTGAACATGGGTGTTGGCATCCAGATAGATCGCTGTCCGGTAGGCCAGAAGTTTTCCCGGTTGGGTGAATCGGTGAACCAGTGTCACTTTCGCATCATTTTTGAAACGGATCGAGATCACTTCGTCGCTCATCAGATGACTCAGATAGTAAAGCGGATCGAAATGGTCCCCATCCAGGTCAATAGCGTCACTGCAGCCGACTTGAACCTCCACCCCTTTGGGCAGAGCCGTCACCCGTCCGTCAGTGATGACGATCTGCCCCTCGGTCTCGGTGATCTCCGCAGATGCTTCATTCCGAAAGATCTCCCAGTCATGCGCCATCAACGGCTCGATATCGAAATAGCGGTAGGCTTCGCTCTTGCGGGTGGGCATGCCCAGCCGGGCCAGGCGTCTGGCGGCCAGGGCCTTCGTGGGGGCCGCGCCCAGCTCCTCCATCAGGGTCTCGGGGGTCATCTCCCCCAGCAGTGCCGGTCTCATCACGCCTCCTCGATGGCGCCGTAACCCTTCTCCTCGAGCTCGGCGACCAGCTCGGGGCCGGCGGTTTTGATGATCTTCCCGTCTTTGAGGACGTGGATATAATCGGGCTCAATGTAGTCGAGGATCCGGCTGTAGTGGGTGATGACCAGGAAGCTGCGCTTGCCATCCTTCATCTTGTTGATCCCTTCGCTGACGGCCCGCAGGGCGTCGATATCGAGACCGGAGTCGATCTCGTCCAGGATGATCAGATCGGGCTGGAGCATCATCATCTGGAGGATCTCGTTACGCTTCTTCTCTCCACCGGAGAAGCCCTCGTTGAGAGAACGGTTGATCATCTCGGGCTTCATCCCCAGCTCCTGGACCAGCGCCTTCATCTCCCGCAGAAACTCGGCGGCGTTGAGCTCCTCGAGGCCTTGATGCTTGCGTTTGGCGTTGACGGCGGTACGCAGAAAATAGGCGTTGTTGACCCCGGGGATCTCCACAGGATTCTGGAAACTGAGGAAGATCCCCTCCAGAGCCCGATCCTCGGGCTCCCAGTCGACGATGTTCTGCCCTTTGTAACGGATCTCACCGTCGGTCACCTCGATATCGTAATGGCCGGTGATCGCCTTGGAGAGGGTCGATTTTCCCGCTCCGTTAGGCCCCATGATGGCGTGAACCTTGCCCTCTTCCAGTTGAAGGTTCAATCCCTTCAGAATCTCCTTGGCGCCGATCCGGGCGTGGAGATTGTCGATATCCATAACAACGTTGCTCATCCTACACTTCCTTCCAATGTCAGATTCAATAGTGCTTTCGCTTCCACCGCGTACTCCATGGGCAGCTGGCTGAAGACCTCTTTGCAGAAACCGTGGACGATCATGCTCACCGCGTCCTCTTCGGTGATCCCCCGCTGTCGAAGGTAGAAGAGCTGCTCGTCGCTGATCTTGGTCGTCGTCGCTTCGTGCTCCACCTGGCCGTGGGCATCTTTGCTCTCCAGGTAGGGGAAGGTGTGGGCCCCGCACCGGTCACCGATGAGCAGGCTGTCACACTCGCTGTAGTTTCGCGCTCCTTCGGCGTTGGCGCCGATCTTGACCAGGCCCCGGTAGGTGTTCTGCCCCTTCATGGCGCTGATCCCTTTGGAGATGATCGTGGAGCTGGTGTTTTTGCCCAGGTGGATCATCTTGGTCCCGGTGTCGGCCTGCTGAGCCAGGGTGGTGACGGCGACGGAGTAGAACTCGCCCACGCTGTTGTCCCCTTTGAGGATGCAGCTGGGATACTTCCAGGTGATCGCCGATCCGGTCTCCACCTGGGTCCAGGAGATCTTGGAGTTCTCTCCTTCACAGAGTCCCCGCTTGGTGACGAAGTTGTAGATCCCTCCTTTGCCCTCTTCGTCGCCGGGGTACCAGTTCTGGATCGTGGAGTATTTGATCTCGGCGTCTTTGTGGGCGATGAGCTCCACCACGGCGGCGTGAAGCTGATTTTCGTCACGCATGGGGGCGGAGCACCCCTCGTTGTAGCTGACGTAGCTTCCTTCGTCGGCGACGATCAGGGTCCGTTCGAACTGTCCGGTATTGAGAGCGTTGATCCGGAAATAGGTGCTCAGCTCCATGGGACAGCGCACCCCTTTGGGGATGTAGACGAAGGTCCCGTCGGTGAAGACCGCCGAGTTGAGGGCGGCGAAGTAGTTGTCGTTCATGGGGACGACACTGAACATATACTTCTTGACCAGCTCGGGGTAGTCCCGGATCGCCTCGGAGATGGAGCAGAAGATGATCCCCTTCTCCATCAGCTCCTCCTGATAGGTGGTCTTGACCGAGACCGAATCGACGACGGCGTCCACGGCCACCTTGACCCCGGCGAGCTGCTTCTGCTCCTCCAGGGGGATCCCCAGCTTCTCGTAGGCCTCCAGGATCTTCGGATCCACCTCATCCAGGCTCTCGGGCCCCTTTTTGGGAGCGGCGAAATAGCTGATGGACTGGTAGTCGATGGGCTCGTACTCCAGATGGCCCCAATGGGGCTCCTCCATCTCCAGCCACTTGTGATAGGCCTTGAGACGCAGTTCGGTCATCCATTCGGGCTCATCCTTCTTTTTGGAGATGAAGCGGATCACCTCCTCGTTGAGACCGGGCGGGACCTTGTCCTCTTCGATATCGATCTCGAAGCCAAGCGCATACTCGCCCGAGACCGCTTTGTCCAGCTCTTCTTGTGCCATGACGATCCTTTACTGTTTGCGTTTCCGTCTGTTATAGCTGTCGGAAAGGCTTATGTCAAGCCATTTTAGCAGAAAAAAGTTTAATTCGGACATATTTTGTCATGATTGGCGAGGAAAGTGATGTTTACTGCCC
>JALWZI010000264.1 GCA_027002755.1 Campylobacteraceae bacterium
GCCTTGATGTTTCCGGGGGTCTTTCCGACCATGTTCTTGGCCTCCTGTCCCACGGCGAGGATATGCTCCTGGCCGTGCTTGTCCACCTGGATCGCGACGACGGAGGGTTCGTTGATGCTGATCCCCTGCCCCTTGACCAGAACCAGGGTGTTGGCGGTCCCCAGGTCGATGGCTAGGTCTTTGGAAAAGGCCCCGAAGATATTTTTGACAAATCCGAACATTCTTATCCTTTATGATGCTTTGTTATGCGCTTTTTTTCTGCTTGAGGTAGAGGGGCTGGGCATTGTGCTCCACCACATCGGGAGTGATCACCACTTCGTACCCTTCGAGTTCGGGAAGCTCGTACATGATATCCAGCAGGATCTCCTCCAGAATGGAGCGCAGCCCCCGGGCTCCCGTCTTGCGGTCGATGGCCTTCTGGGCGATCTTCTCCAGCGCCTCGGGCTGGAAGGTGAGGGTGGCCCCGTCGAGCTCGAAAAGCTTCTGGTACTGTTTGACCAGGGCGTTCTTGGGCTCGGTGAGGATGCGGACCATGTCCTCCACACTGATGGGGTTGAGGGTGGCGATGATATGGAGCCGCCCGATGAGCTCGGGGATGAGGCCGTAGCTGACCAGATCGTCGGGTTCGACGAAGTGGAGCAGGCTCTCCTCCTCCCGCTTGCTGTGCTGTTTCTGGCCGAAGCCCATGGTGTTGCCCCCCAGACGGCGCTTGATCATCTCGTTGAGGCCGTCGAAGGCTCCGCCGCAGATGAAGAGGATGTTGGAGGTGTCGATCTGGATGAAGTCCTGATTGGGGTGTTTGCGGCCCCCTTTGGGCGGGATGTTGACCACGGATCCCTCGATGATCTTCAGCAGGGCCTGCTGAACCCCCTCGCCCGAGACATCCCGGGTGATGGAGCGGTTCTCTCCCAGGCGGGCGATCTTGTCCACCTCGTCGATGAAGACGATCCCCTTCTGGGCCTTGTCCACGTCGCCGTCGGCGGCCATGAGGAGCTTGGTGAGGATGTTCTCCACATCTTCGCCGACGTAGCCGGCCTCGGTCAGGTTCGTCGCGTCGGCGATGGCGATGGGGACATCCAGGAAGCGGGCGATGCTCTGGGCCAGCAGCGTCTTGCCGCTTCCGGTGGGGCCGATGAGGAGGATGTTGGATTTGGCCACTTCGGTCTCGTCCCCTTCCAGATGTTTGAAGAGACGCTTGTAGTGGTTGTAGACGGCGACGGAGAGGGTCTTTTTGGCCTCTTCCTGGCCGATGACGTACTCATCCAGCAGGGCTTTGAGCTCCTTGGGGGTCAGCAGCCTGGGGTTGAATTCCGTCGCCGGCTGATGCTCCTCTTCCTCTCCGAAGAGGATCTTGTAGGCGGAGATGACGCAGTTGGAGCAGATGTAGGCGTTGTTTCCGGCGATGAGGGGGTTCTCCTCACGCTCAAGACTTCCGCAGAAACTGCATTTTTTATTGGACATTGTTTTTCCTTTTGAAGGGAATCCCCCGTTGGGATTCCAGAATAAACCGGCAGAACTTCTCCACCGCGGGATTCGCATCGCTCTCCAGGATCGATTCGGCACTCTCCTTCAGAGGAAGACCGCTCTCGAAGAGCCGGCGATAGGCCTGTTTGAGGGCGTCGATGGTCTCCCGGTCGAGCTTGCGGCGCATGCCGGTGAGGTTGAGCCCACGGAGATAGGCGCGGTTGCCCTCGGCCAGACAGAAGGGGGGGATGTCCTGGCTCAGGGCGCTGGCGCCTGCGATCATGGCGTAATCTCCGATATGGACGAACTGGTGGATCGGGGTCATCCCGCCGACGACCACATGGTCTCCCAGCTCCACATGGCCGGCCAGGGTGGCGGCGTTGGCCAGGATGCAGCGGTCGCCGATGATCACGTCGTGGGCGACATGGACATAGCCCATCAGGAGGTTGCCGTTGCCGATCCGGGTGACGCCGCCGCCCCCTTCGGTACCGGGGTTGATGAGGGTGAACTCCCGGATGATGTTGTCGTCCCCGATCTCCAGACGCACCTTCTCCCCGTGATACTTCAGATCCTGGGGGATGGAGCCGATGACGGCATGGGAGAAGATCCGGTTGTTGCGTCCGATGCTCGTCTCCCCTTCGATAAGGGTATGGCTGCCGATCTCGGTCCCGTCCCCGATGGTGACCTCGGGTCCGATTACCGTGTAGGCACCGATAGTGACGTTGCGGCCGAGGGTGGCTTCGGGGGCGACGAGGGCTGTGGGGTGGATAGTGTTCACGGGCATCACTTGTCGACGATCATCGCTTTGAGCTGAGCTTCCGCCACCAGTTTCTCATCCACATAGGCTTTGCCGTCGAGGAACCAGATGGCCCCTTTGTTCTTCAGTACGTTGAGGCGGTAGACCAGCCGGTCTCCGGGGGTGACCGGAGCCCGGAACTTGGCTTTGTCGATGCTCATGAAGTAGACGACCTTGTCCTGGGTCGCCTCCTGGCCGCTCTCGTCCATGCTTTTGAAGGCGAGGACTCCGCCGGCCTGGGCCATCCCCTCGATGATCATGACCCCCGGATAGATGGGGTGATCGGGAAAATGCCCCTGAAAGACGGGCTCGGAGATGGAGACGTTCTTGTACCCTTCGATGGAGACACCGGGTTCGAGAGCGGTGATACGGTCCACCAGGAGGAAGGGGAAGCGGTGAGGGAGAATCTTCTGGATCTCGATGACGTTGTAGAGCACTTGTGACACAGGCAACCTTTCGGCGGGATATCGCGTCCGGAGAAGGGGTCCGGAGCATAATGAGCAATATTTTATCGAAATTAGGTAAAGAAGCTGTTTATCTTTCATCCGGGAAGATGAGCCGCTCCCGGACATCCTCGAAGAGGCGCGTCTGCAGGGTGAGTTCGATCTTGTTGCCCGGGATCGATTCCACCACCAGGAGCGCGCTCAGATCGTAGGGGTTGGGCAGCAGTTCACGGCGCAGCGCCAGCTCCTCGTCGAAAGGGGGTGGATCGAAGATGAGGCTCGTGATATCGGGGTAGCGGTGTCCGGTGAGCCGATTGTAATCGGACAGGGTGAGGAACTTCACTTCATCCCGGTTCATGAGGCCCAGTGCGCCCAGATGCTCCTCAACCCGTCCGCGGGTATACTCCTTTTTGAGGGTGGAATAGGGGAGAATATGAGCCGGAACGGGCTCTTTACGCACCCGAAGCAGTCCAGAAAGGAGCCGCCAGTTAAGGAAGCGCTCCCGGAGGATCCGGTAGGGGATCCCCCGCTCCTCCAGCTCGATCCTTTTTTCATAAAGAGCCAGGCGCTCTTCGATGGATTCGGGCTGGATCTGGCCCGAGACGGGGACCATGAGTTCGTCGGCCAGCTTCTCCTGCTGCCGGCGCTGCATCGTCAGGCCGAAAAGACAGCCGCAATAGTCC
>JALWZI010000265.1 GCA_027002755.1 Campylobacteraceae bacterium
CATCAAGCAGGTAGGCAACTACGGCGAGATCTTCGAGCGCAACGTCGGTGTCAAAACTCCTCTGAAGATCCAGCGTGGTCTCAACGCCCTCTGGACCAAAGGCGGACTGCAGTACTCTCCTCCGTTCCGCTGATCACAGCGCCCCTCCGGGGCTCTGGAAACTAGGAATTAGAAATTAGGAATGAGAAAGTATGGATAGATTCCTGCTTATTCAATTCCTAACTCCTAATTCCTAACTTCTAATTCAAAAAAAGGATTCCCTTGCCAGCCTTTCTACGAAACGAAAAGATTCGCGGCATCCTCTATCAGATCATCACGATCGTTCTCTTTGTGGGATTTCTTTTCTACATCGCCCAGAATACCGCCCACAATATCGAACAGCGCGGGATCAAAACGGGATTCGCGTTTCTTCATGCCACGGCCGGATTCGACATCACGGAGTCCCCGATTCCTTTTACCCCTGCAAGTACCCACTGGGAAGTCTTCAAGGTCGGTCTGCTCAACACGCTGATCGTCTCCTTCTGGGGGATCGTCTTCAGCTCCCTGATCGGATTGGTCATCGGCGTCTGGCGTCTGAGCCCCAACTGGCTGATCAACCGGATCGCCGCCGCCTATATCGAGACCTTCCGGAACATCCCGGTCCTGCTGCAGATCCTCTTCTGGTACAACGTCGTTCTGGCCACCCTGCCGTCGACCCGGCACAGTATCAACCTCTTCGATACCGTGTTCATCACCAACCGCGGCTTCTTCATGCCGGAGTTCGTTTTCGGTGACGGGTCCTGGATGATCGGTGTCGCCCTGATCGTCGCAGTACTGGCCATCGTCTGGCTTCACCGATGGGCCAAGCGCAGGCAGGATCTGACGGGGGAGCAGTTCCCGGTCTTCCTCACCGGTGTGACCCTGCTGATCGCTCTGCCCCTGCTTGCCTATCTGATCGCCGGAAAACCCGTGACCGCCGTCTATCCGGAGCTCCACGGCTTCAACTTCAAAGGCGGCAAGACTTTCACCCCCGAGTTCCTGGCCCTCCTTTTCGCCCTGAGCATCTACACCGCCACCTTCATCGCCGAAGCGATCCGCAGCGGGATCGAGGCGGTCCCCAAAGGACAGAAGGAGGCAGCGACCAGCCTCGGGCTCTCTCCGCTGAAACAGCTGCGGCTGGTGGTCCTGCCCCAGGCAGTGCGTATCGCGATCCCCAGTGTCATCAACCAGTACCTCAACCTGATCAAAAACTCCTCCCTGGCCGCCGCCATCGGTTATCCGGAACTGGTGACGATCTTCGCCGGGACCAGTCTCAACCAGACCGGTCAGGCACTTGAGATCCTGCTGATTACGATGTTGACCTATCTGCTGATCAGCCTCATCGTCTCGCTGATCCTCAACTGGTTCAACGCCAAAATGAAAATCAAGGAGCGCTGAGATGGCAGTTTATCCCCCCAAACCGGCCAAAGAGCCGCCGCTGCTGGAACGCGGCCCCATCGCCTGGGTCCGGCACAATCTGCTCTCTTCGCCGTTCAATATCGCCTTTACGATCCTGGGCCTGGCCATTCTCTACTGGACCATTCCGCCCTTTGTGAAGTGGGCCTTCCTCGACGCCAACTTCGCCGGCCATACCAAAGCCGACTGTACCGGCAACGGTGCCTGCTGGGTTTTCGTCAAAGAGAAACTCAACATGTTCTTCTTCGGCTTCTACCCCCAGGACCAGCTCTGGCGCCCCAAGAGTGTCATCGCTGCGATCCTCGCTCTGGTGGCCTTCGCCAAATTCGTACCGGGGCTGCACCGATTCAAACTGCTTCTGATCGTCCTCTTCCCGGTTTTCGCTTTCATCATGCTCCATGGAGGATATTTCGGGCTGCCCCTGGTGGAGACGAGCAAATGGGGAGGTCTGCTGCTGACGCTTGTCATCGCCTCAGTCGGTATCATCCTCTCCTTTCCCATCGGGATCCTGCTGGCTCTGGGACGCCAATCCAAGCTTCCCATCATCAAGAGCCTCAGCGTCTTCTACATCGAGTTTGTCCGGGGCGTTCCTCTGATCACCGTTCTTTTCATGGCTTCGGTGGTCCTGCCCCTCTTCTTCCCCGAAGGGGTCAACTTCGACAAACTGGCCAGGGCGCTGATCGGGATCACCCTTTTCGAAGCGGCCTATGTAGCGGAGAATATCCGTTCGGGCTTCCAGGCGATCCCCAAGGGGCAGTACGAAGCCGCCGACGCGCTGGGACTGAGCTACTGGCAGAAGATGGCGCTGGTGATCCTCCCCCAGGCGATCAAGGTCACCATCCCCAACCTGGTGGGAACCTTCATCAGCCTCTTCAAGGATACCTCGCTGGTAATGATCATCGGCCTCTTCGATCTGCTGGCCATGGTCAACGTCACCTCCAACGACCGGGACTGGCTGGGGATGGATACCGAAGGCTACGTCTTCGTTGCCTTCATCTTCTGGATCTTCACCTTCAGCATGTCCATGTACTCCAAACGGCTGGAGAGAAAACTCAATACCGACAAAGGGAAATAAACGATGGCTGAACAGACAAACACCAAAAAACTGGGTGAACCGATCATCCAGCTCGAGCACGTCAACAAGTGGTACGACGATTTCCATGTCCTCAAAGATATCAATCTGGAGGTCCGCCAGGGAGAGATCGTCGTCGTCGCTGGCCCTTCCGGTTCGGGAAAATCGACGATGATCCGATGTATCAACCGCCTGGAGGAGTATCAGGAAGGGAGCATCCGGGTCAAAGGGATCGAGGTCAACAACGACGTCAAGAACCTGCGGGCGATCCGCTCCAACGTCGCCATGGTCTTCCAGCACTTCAATCTCTTCCCCCATCTGACCATCCTGGAGAATCTCACCCTGGCGCCGGTCTGGGTCTACAAAACCCCCAAGAAAGAGGCGATCGAAACTGCCATGCACTATCTGGAAAAGGTCAACATCGCCGATCAGGCCAATAAGTACCCCAACCAGCTCTCCGGCGGTCAGCAGCAGCGGGTAGCCATCGCCCGGGCACTTTGCAAGAGCCCCGATATCATGCTCTTCGACGAGCCCACCTCCGCGCTGGACCCCGAGATGATCGGGGAGGTCCTCGATGTCATGATCAAGCTGGCCGAAGAGGGGAAAACCATGATCACCGTCACCCACGAGATGGGCTTCGCCCGCAAAGTCGCCGACCGGGTCATCTTTATGGATGCGGGACAGATCATCGAAGAGAACGATCCGGAGACCTTCTTCCACCACCCCGAAAGCGAACGCCTCCAGCTCTTCCTCAAACAGATCCTCAATCATTGACGAGCCGGAGGCCCGGGTTATTGGTATTTCGTCGTTTGTCGTTTGAACGGGGCTTCGCCCCTCTTTGTTTTTCGAGGAAAGGTGCGAAGGTGAGATCGCGCTTCGCGCTGGTGAGAAGGTGGGAAGAGATGAACCACCGGCCTTCCCACCCTCCCACCTTCTCATCCTCCCACCATAAATTTATTTCTCATTCTTCACTCCCCACTCGCAATCAGGAGCAACTATGCTGCTTCTGATTGCGGAATACCTCGGCATCGCCGCTTTCGCCGCCAGCGGCTTCTATCTCGCCGTGCGACACCGTCTCGACCTGCTGGGGATCTACCTCAGCAGTTTCCTTACCGCCCTGGGAGGCGGGATTATTCGGGATCTGTTGGCCGACCGGCTCCCCTACTCTCTGATCCATTCTCTTCCCTCCGTAGTGGTGATCCTGGTCACCACGTTGCTGATATGGCGCCGGATGCATCGGCATCCCTGGGAGTCCCAGTGGCTTTTTGTTTTTGTCGATGCCTTGGGAATGGTCTCTTTCGCCATCTCCGGAGCCCTGGTGGGTCTGGAAACGGGGTTCAATCTGGCGGGTGTGACACTGCTGGCTTTCACCACGGCAGTGGGAGGCGGGATCCTTCGGGATATCCTGATCAATCAGGTCCCCTATGTGCTCCGCGGCGGCTTCTACGGGATCATAGCCCTTGGGATCGGAGGATCGGTCTGGATGCTGCACACCCTCGGTTGGGACAACTCCTTTTTCCTGACCCTCCTCTTTTTCGGCGGCGTCACCCTGCGGATAATCGCCTACCGCCGAAGATGGGCACTGCCGAGGTTGTAGCCATCAGTTTTGGAGGCATGACTTCCACCCTGCGTAGCGTTGCCCGGCAACGCATACCAAAATTCCTCATTCCTCACTCCTCATTCCTCACTCGAAAGCGCAGCTTTCGCTCCCCTCTTGCATCCCGGGAACAATCCGGCTACAATACGCCATCTTAAACCAAACCGACAGGCTCCAAGCCAGCTATTCTTCGTACGATTCTGAGTTTCTCCGCGTCACAGACTGTATCGCACTCCGATCCACTCTCATTTCACCGGCAGCAAATCAGCCCGCAGATGATCAGCGAACTCCTTTGCCTGCCGTGAAAGCGAACCTACACATGACCTTCGAAGATTTTCATTTCAGACCCGAACTCGCCGGCGCCATCCGTGAAGCCGGTTTCCGTGAACCCAGCCCCGTCCAGAAAGAGGCGATCCCCCTCGTTCTGGAGGGCAAAGACCTCATCGCCCAGGCCCATACCGGCACCGGCAAGACCGCAGCCTTCGGCCTGCCGGTTCTGCAGCAGCTCCGCTGTGACGGCAGCGTCGAAGCCCTTGTCATCGTCCCCACACGGGAGCTGGCCACCCAGGTGAGCGACGAGATCTTCCGCTTCGGCAAAGCCCTCGGTATCCGTACCGCCACCGTCTACGGCGGCAGCTCCTACACCCGCCAGATCCAGCATGTGGCCAATGCCTCGATCGTCGTGGCGACTCCCGGTCGTCTCATCGACCTGCTCAAAAGTGGCAAGATCGCCCTCTCTCCCCGTTTCGTCATCCTGGACGAAGCCGACGAGATGCTCGACATGGGTTTCCTCGACGATATTCGGGAGATCTTCACCCATCTGCCCGCCACACGCCAGACGCTGCTCTTCTCGGCCACCATGTCCAGGGAGATCAAAGCCCTGGTCCAGCGTATCCTCAAGGATCCCGCCACCGTCGCCATCACCGGAGGCAACGTCACCAACGACAAGATCCGTCAGCTCTTCTACGTTGTGGACGAGCAGGAACGCGACGACGCTCTCGTGAGGCTGCTGGATTACAAAAATCCTGACAAGAGCATCATCTTCTGCCGGATGAAAAAAGAGGTCGATCGCCTCAGAGACTGCCTGGCCGCCCAGGGCTATGAGGCAAAAGGACTCCACGGCGATATGGATCAGCGCCAGCGTGAAGCCACGATCCGTGCCTTCAAAAACGGGGGCGCCGAGATCCTCATCGCCACCGATGTCGCCGCCCGGGGACTGGATGTCAACGACGTCAGCCACGTCTTCAACTACCATCTCCCTTTCGATCCCGAAAGCTACGTTCACCGCATTGGACGGACCGGACGGGCCGGACGGGAAGGGACGGCGATCTCCATCGTCTCCCCCCACGAGTTTCGTTCCCTGCAGCGGATCCAGAAGAGTGTCGGTTCCACCATCGAAAGCCGGATCATTCCCAGGATCGAAGAGGTTCATAACCGCCGGAGCGACAAGCTGATAGCGCGGATCGAATCCCAGGAGGTCGATGCCGCCTCCTATGCCATGATCGAAGCGCTCAAAGAGGAGTACGACCTGACCACTCTTGCCTGCAAGCTTCTGAGCATGGTTCGTGAGGAAGAGGAGGTCCGCGGAGCGGACAGGATCGGCAAGGATCTGGCGGAGATCGAACGGCTCTTTGCCAGGCTCAAAGAGGAGCGTCATCAGAAAAAGGGACGCCGCCCCTACAACAACCGCCGCAGCTACAACCGCTCCGGTCCGAGAAAGAAAGAGTACAACCGCCGCTGATCACGACTCAACGCTCCGGTGCAGAGAGTTTCGAGCGCAACTCCTCCTCCCGTTTCCTGATCCCCAGCAGCAGGGGTCGGGTCAGATCGGGATAGCTGCCGTGCAACCCCTTGCCGTCGGATCCGTGGCATCCGGCACAGACACTGCTGAAATACATTGCCGCATCTTTCGGATAGGGGTGAGGACAGCGGTGACCCCCCAGCTCCATGACATAGCAGGCAACACGGGGAGCCAGATCTGCCGAGAGATATCCTCCCTCCATCGCTCCACCCGGAAAATCGAACTGATGGGACCCCTTCTCGATCACCTCCACGATATAGCGATGAAGATACTCCGGCGAATGCAGCGCCGCCAACTCCCGGCGGATCGCTTCGGCATCGGGAGAGGCGTGTTTCCGGAACCCTGGACCTTGCATAGAGGTCTTATGCTTCTCAGTACTGTGCGAAATCGTACTCCGCTGCCAGCAGCTTCGGATCACCCCCACGGCCAGGACTCCAAGCAATACGGCGATCACCACTGACTGCAGGAGACGTCCGTTATCCATATCTCCAGACCGCGTCCCATCTACTTTCCGGTTTCGAGGAAATCCCGACGGAAATCCTCCTCCGGCATCGGTTTGCCAATCAGATACCCCTGACAGGCGATCTCCGGATCGATCCCCGCAATGATCTCCCGCTGCTTCTCCGTCTCGATCCCCTCAACGACGATCGTATAGTTGAGCTTTTTTCCCATGTCGATGATCGTCTGAAGCAGAAAGATGTTCTCGATGCGATCGAGCATATCCCGGACAAACTCCCGATCGATCTTCAAAGTATCGAAAGAGAGCTTCTTCAGATAGGAGAGGGAGGAGTAGCCCGTCCCGAAATCATCGATGGCACACCCGATCCCTTCCGCATGGAGCCGCTGAAGGACTTTCAACGCCTGGTCGAAATTGTCCACCAGCGAATCCTCCGTGATCTCCAGTGTCAGTTCACCGCTTCGGATCCCGTATTTCCGGAACAGATCGGAGAGAGTTGCCGGAAAACTCTCCCGCAGCAGGAGATGGGCATCCACGTTGACGGCCAGCGAGCGAAACGGCAGATCTCCCGTAGCTTTCCACTCCGCGATCTGGCGGCAGGCTCTCTCCAGCACCCAGAGGTCGATCTCGGCGATCCGGTGGAACTGGCGGGCCACCGGCAGGAAGTCTCCGGGCAGCAACAGCCCTTTTTCGGGATGATTCCAGCGCAGGAGCACCTCGGCAGCGACCATTTTGCCGTCACCTGCCCGGACGATCGGCTGGAAGTAGAGGAGGAACTGCTCCGCGTCCAATGCCTCCTGGATATCGTGATGCAACTGATTGATCCGCCGGTGTCGTTCTCCCATATCCGCCGAATAACGGACATAGCGCAGCTTGGGATCGGCCTTGGCCTGCATCATGGAGATGTCCGCCTCCCGGATCAGCTCATCGATCTCCATGATCCCGGGTTCGATCACCACGACCCCGATACTCCAATCCACACTGACACTCTGTCCCCGAACGGTATAGGGCCGGGCCAGCACCCCTTCCAGCTGCTCCACCCACTCCGAAATGACCTCTTCCTCTCTCGACTTCTCCATCGGCACGAAGGGAATGACGATCGAGAACTCGTCCCCGCCCATCCGGGTCAGGCAGGCATCTTCCGGCAGCAGCTGCCGCAGTCGTCGGCACCCCTGGATCAGCAACCGGTCTCCGGCTTCGTGACCATAGATATCGTTGATATGTTTGAAGCGGTTCATGTCGAGATAGAAGAGCAGGGTCGGCAGGCGACTGTGCTCCTCCTCCCTCAGCAGCTGCTGCATGTACTGACGGAACCCCCGGCGGTTGCAGGCGGAGGTGAGCGGATCGTGGGAGACCAGGAACTCCAGCTCCTCGATCGCCAGATGTTCCCGGGTCTTGTCCTGGATCAGTCCGACGCCTCCGATGACCCGCCCCTCCTGGTTGGTGATCGCCGAGCAGCGGACCTCGATCCAGTGCTCCATCCCCTGGAGATTGCGATAAGGCCCCTGGAATTTGGCGACCCCTTCCACCTGTGCCGCCTGAAGGATCGTCACCAGTTTCTGATCCTCGAGTTCGGTGAACTTCCGTCCAAGAACCGACTCTTTGGAGAGGTTGAAAAAGCTCACAAAGGCCTGATTGCAGTCCAGGATCTTCAGCTCCCGGTCGTAGGTGAAAATCCCCTCCCCCGCCTGATCGAAGAAGTTCTGAAGCATCTCCTGCTTCTCGTAGAGCAGCTCTTTGGCCTCTTCGATCACCTTGCGGGCCTTTTTCAGGACCACGAAACGGTCATAGGACTGCAACAGCAGATTGACCTGGCTCACCAGGTAGATGATCGTCAGAAAGGCCAGAATCAGCATCTCCTGCCGACCCAGCAGCAGCATCTCCACGACCAAAGGGACCAATAGGATCAGCAGATAGCCGATGGCGGTGCGTTGATCCTCTCCCAGGGTTTTGACCACCCCCGTACTGATCCCCATGACAACAATGAAGACAAAGAGCTGATAGTAGGGGGGCAGCATCGGGATGGCGAAAAGTCCCAGGAGAGAAAAGAGCAGTGCGGTCAGCCAGGCCTGCACGACGAATTTCTGGTGCCAGACCACGGGAGAGTTGAGCTCGGGATGTTTCTGGTACTGATGGGCGTTGTAGTAACGCCACAGGGTCAAAGTGAGGATTGTTCCGTACCAGGCGAAGACCCCGTCTCCCAACAGCGGGACGAGGATGTAGAGGAGGATCGTCTCCAGAAGCATGAGGGTGATCAGCGTCCGGCGTTCCATCTGGAAGATGTCGTCGAGGACATCCTTCTCCACCATCACGTGCCGTCGCAGATGAAAAAGGTTTGCCAAAGCGCTACGCCATTTTCCGCCGCCTGCAACCGATGGAAGCTGGGGCTGGAGCGCCAAGATCTCTTCGACGGAGGCAGTGACGCTCAGTCCCTGTCCCTCGATCCGTTTCCTCACCGTCGTGTCCTTTGGTTTATCGGATTGCCTCTCATACTCCGGACTGCCCTCAATGTCCGTACATCATATTGGGCAGCCACAGTGCGATCTCCGGAATGTAGGTCACCAGCAGGAGCCCGACGAGAATCGTCATGCTCCAGGGGAGCGAATAGACGATCACGTCTTTCAGGCTCACCCCCGTGATCCCGCTGGTCACGAAGAGATTCAACCCTATCGGTGGCGTAATCATACCCAATTCCATGTTGATCGTTACAATGATACCGAAATGTATGGGATCGATCCCCAGGGCGATGGCCACCGGGAGCAGCAGCGGGACCATGATCATGATGATGGCGCTGGGTTCCATGAAGTCCCCGGCGAAAAAGAGCAGGATATTGACGAAGAGCAGGAACATCAGCGGTCCCACATGGATACTGATGAGCCATTCCGTCAGCATTCGCGGGACATTTTCCAGGGTGAGGAAGTGGGCGAAGAGCATGGCGTTGGCGATGATGAACATGATCATCGCCGAGGTCTTGGCCGCATCCAGGAAGACCCTCGGAATCTCCACCCATCCGATATCCCGGTAGATGAACATACTGACGAAAAATGCCCAGACCGCCGCTACGGCCGCCGCCTCCGTGGGGGTGAAGATCCCGCCGTAGATCCCCCCGATGACGATGAGGATCGTCATGAGTGCCCAGGCGGCTTCGCGCATTTTCCGCAAGCGGACACTCCAGGGCTGGGGATCGGTACGTTTGAAGCCGAGCCGCCGCGCCCCGATATAGGTCACCGCCATCATCATCGATCCGATCAGAATCCCCGGCACGATCCCGGCCATGAAGAGCTTGCCGATGCTCTGCTCTGCCGTCACCCCGTAGACGATCATGACGATGGAAGGAGGAATGAGGATCCCCAGACTCCCCGCCGTCGCCACGGTTCCGATGGCATAACGCTTGGGATAGCCCGCCTGCTCGATGGCGGCGAACATGATCGAACCGATCGCCACGACCGTCGCCGGGGAACTCCCGCTGACCGCCGCGAAGATGATACTGGCGAAGATCGCCGACATGGGCAGCCCGCCGGGCAGATGTCCCACCATCGATTTGGCGAACTCGATGATCCGATGGGCACTGGAGCCTTTGGAGAGGAGGCTCCCGGCCAGAATGAACATGGGAATCGCCATCAGAGAGTACCCCTCCACCTTCTCGAAGATCATCGAAGAGATCTCCACCGGTGAGATCGGGGTATAGAGGACCAGGGTCAGAAAGGTCGAGGCCCCCAGGGCGACGGCGATGGGGGTGCCGATCAGCAGCAGCAGGGCGAAGAGACCGAAAAGGACCGCGACACTCACAGCATCCCTCCTGTCTTGCGCTCGACCTTCTTCACCAGCTCTTCACTGGCTGCCTCCTCCATCTCCGCCAGGATCATCTCCGCTTCGGAGCGATGAACCACCTCCCCGGCCGGGGTCCGCCAGATCTCCACAAACTTCTCCGCCACCCGATAGGCGGCAAAAGCGAAGGCCACCGGAATGACCAGATAGGGGATCCACATGGGGATATCCAGATCGATAGATCGCTCGTCCAGTTCGATCACCAGCTGGAGATACTCGTAACCGTACCAGCTGACCGCCGCCAGATAGATGAAGGTCACCAGGTGGGAGAGCAGCAACAGTGCCTTCGCTACACGTGGCGGTACTTTTTCCAGGAGGATCGTGATGGAGATATGGGCATCCTGCTTGAAGCAGTAGGCTGCCCCGAAAAAGGCGCTCCAGAGAAAGAGATAGACCGTCAGTTCCCCAGCCCAGGTCAGGGAAGAACCAAATACATAACGGGCCACCACATTGTAAAAAGCCAGTGCCACTCCCCCGGCGATCCCGATGGCGGCGATACTCTGATTGATCCAGCCGATCAGCAGACCGAGCCAGTGAAAGAACCTTTTGACAATCCCCATCACTCCCCCTTTTTCCGTGCTACGTGTTAAGTACTATGTGTTACGAGTGAACTTTTTGTCCCATTTCCCTTTTCTTAGCACTTAACACGTGGCACTTAACACGATCTTTCGCGCCCAAGGCGCGAAAGATCACTTGGTGTTCATCGCCGCTTCGATCAGATCCTTGCCGATCATCTTGGGATCGTAGAATTCAGGATAGATCTTCTCCATCGCCTTTTTCCAGACGGTGATCTGCTCGGGAGTCAGCACGGTGATCTGAAGCTTGCCGGTCTTGTCAGCATACTCTTTGATCTTGGCGAACTGGCTCTTGTCCAGTTCGATGGCCCACTGACGCTCTTTGGCGG
>JALWZI010000266.1 GCA_027002755.1 Campylobacteraceae bacterium
GTAGGAGGTGGTTTCGTTGTGCTCGAAACGGCCCTCTTTTTTGAGGATGCGGGGGTTGATCAGTTCCCAAAAGCTGCCGTCCTCTTTTTTGATGACGACGATATTGAAGGGGTGGGCCACCTGCATTGCTGTCAGGGCGTCGAGACCATGCGCCTCCATCGTCTCTTCGATATCGCTCAGAAGGCGGGGAAGGCTCTCATCCTTGAAGTCCCGCACGTCGGCACAGGAGAGAATACGATCATCGGGATAGACAACGAGTTCTTTGACCATGAAAGCCCCTTTATCGGAAATACTTTTGTGATCGATCCCTGATGGATGGATGACAAAAATATTTTAAGGGCTGGAATAAAATACGGAGTGGTGGGTCGGAGGCCCGGAACGGAGCTTCCGAAGCAGATCAGCCGTGGCTCTTCTTCACGACCAGGATCATCTTGATGTTGATGATGATGAAGCGGATGAACTGCCAGATCAGGCAGGTCCGCATGAATTTGACGAAGGGAGTGGGCACCATCGTCTCGAAGCTGGGCTCATAGGCCTGAATGTTTTTCTCAATGGAATGATCGACACTTGCCATATCTTCTCCTTTTCTTTTTTTCTTTTTCTTCTTACTCGGGGATCAGGGTCCAGCCCGGCTTGAGCTTGGCTTTGTAGATGAACAGGTGATGCAGGATATGCTTGATCCAGTGTCCTGCCAGACCGATCTCTCCGAACGTGTAGTCCAGATCCCGACCGATGCCGGGATATTTCTCGAAGTCGGGAACGACGGGATAGACGGTCAGAGCTGCCGCCAGACCTTTGGTCAGGCTCTTACCGGCGGAGGCGACACAAGCGGCACCCATTTCTGCCATAGAAGCCTCATGGAGATGGGCGTTGGGCCCCTGCTTGATCAGGTCGACCACGGTATGGGCGACGTTCTTTCCGATGATACCGGAGGGCATACCGGTTCTCGGAGGCGTGGGGTTGATGGGCGTACCCTTGGGGCTCTTCATCGGCTTGGAGATCAGATGCGGCGGCGCGAAGGCGATTCCCACGGCGAAGATGTTCTTGTAGTCGGGGTTCTGATAGGTCCGGGGCCAATCGCTCGCTTTCCACTCTTCATAAGGCTTGGGCGTATAGTCGGCATCGACTTTGAGGAAACCGTTGGGAGCGAAGATCTTGTCGGTCATATCCTCGCCGTTCTTGTCGTAGGCTTTGAGGCCCACACCGGCGAAGGGAGGGATCAGCATGGCGAAATCGAACTCCATCTCTCCCTCGGTCCCATCGAGCTGTTCGTAGTGAAGCTTGCCCTCTTCGACCTTGTTGACATGGGCACCGATGGTCCAGTCGACCCCGCGCTCGACAAAGAGCGATTCGGCGAAGAGCTTGGAGCTGGCGGCGTAACCTCCGCGCTTGATGTGCAGACCACCGATACCGAAGTCACCCAAGAAAGACTCGTTGGAGATCCAATGGATGTCCAGCATGTCGCGGATGCCGGCTCTTTGGGCTTCGAACTCGATGTTGAAGATATATTCGAAAGCCGCGCCCTGGCAGGTACACATCCCGTGGCCGGTTCCGACGACGATCTTCTGCTTCTGCCCCGCTTTGGCCTTTTCGAAGATCTTGCGCAGTTCGTTGTTGGCGTGGACCGCGTGATCGGCGGTACAGACGGAGACGGTGTTGGGCCCGAGCTGGCCGTTTCCGTCACCCAGACCGGGCGTCGCGTCGAAGTTGAGTTTGGGACCGGTAGCGTTGATGAGGTAGTCGTAGGTGATCTCCTCGGTCTGTCCCTCTTTGCCCTGACCGGTATATTCGATGGTGATGAAGGGGGTGTCACTGCCCTCTTTCCCCTCGGGATGGATCGAGACCGCTTTGGCCTGACGGTAATCGATCCCTGCTTTGGCATAGACGGGTGCCAGAGGGAAGACCACATCCTCTTTCTTCATCTCTCCGACCCCGACCCAGATGTTGGAGGGGATCCAGTTCCAGTTGGCGTTGGGGGTGACCACAACGACCTCATGTTCGTTACCGAGCCATTTTTTGGCAAAAGTGGCTGCAGTGTGTCCGGAGACACCGCCGCCCATAACTACTACTCTAGCCATGCCTATCCTTTCGATTGATTTTTGATTGGATTCAATTCTATTCCATTGATGATTAAAGTCCAATTAAAAATGAAAAAATTCCTATAACAAATATTAATTATTATGGGTTAAATATCTTTAAGTAATAGAAAAAATAAGTTTCTGTTTCTTCCGGGGAAGTGTCGGCGGATAAACTATGTTAAAATCCCGGCAAACAGTGGAGGTGACGATGCGGGCTCTACCGGTGCTCTTCATGCTTTTGACACTATGGTGCATGGGAGATTCCGGGACCTTTCACCGTGCCATGTCCTCCTCCCCGACCCGGCTCAATCCTCTTCTGGCCACCGATACCTCCAGCAGCGAGATCACTGACTGGATCTTCAACGGATTGATCAAATTCGACGCCAACGGATCCCTCGCTCCCGATCTGGCGACCGACTGGCGCTTCGAAGATAACCGGACGCTGCTTTTTCACCTGCGCAAAGGGGTGAAATGGCACGATGGAGCACCGTTTACCGCCCGGGATGTGAAGTCCACCTACGACTTTATGCGATCCGACAAGGTGGTGACGCCCTATAAAAGCGATTTCAAGTATGTCAGCGGCGTAGAGATCGTCGATCCCCATACTGTCAGGGTCCGTTACTCCCAGCCCTATTTCAAGGCCCTCTCGATCTGGATGATGGGGATGCTGCCCGCCCATCTCTGGGAAAAAGAGAAAGACCCTATGCGCAGCCGTCTCAACAAACTGCCTGTCGGTACCGGCCCCTATCGTATGACCCGACCTTTCGGTATCAACGAACGGATCGTTCTGAAGGCCAACGACAACTATTATGAACATCCCCCTTTCATCCATCGGCAGATCTATCATTATATAGGGGATCCCGCTACCGAGTTCATGATGCTCAAAGCCGGCAAGCTCGATATCGGGGGGCTCAGCCCGCTGCAGCTGGATCGCCAGGTGGGGGCCGAATTCAAAAAACATTACAAAATCTATGAGCAGCCCTCCCACAGCTACACCTATCTGGGCTTCAACCTGAGGGATCCGAAGTTCCGGGATCGGCGGGTGCGTCGGGCTGTCGCTCTGGGGATCGACCGCCGGGAGATCATCGATCTGCTCTTTTTCGGCCACGGGCGTCCCTGCTACGGCCCCTTCATGCCGGGAAGCTCCGTCTATCCCCGGGGTTTCAAGCCCGAAAGATACGATCCCGCAGCGGCGAGAAAGCTGTTGAAAGAGGCGGGCTACGGCCCCGGGCACCCTTTGCGCTTCACGCTGGTGACCAATACCGGCAACGAGACCCGGATCAACGCCGCTCAGATCATCCAGCAGCAACTGCGGAAGATCGGTGTGGAGATGAAGATCCGTACCATGGAGTGGCAGGCCTTTCTCAACACGGTGGTCTTCCCGAGGAACTTCGAGGCGGTCCTGCTGGGATGGAGCCTCTCCCTGATCCCCGATGCCTACAGCATCTGGCACAGTGATGGGGACAAAAAAGGGGGGTTCAATTTCGTCGGCTATCACAATCCGCAGGTGGATCGTCTCATCAAAGCGAGTGAAAAGATTGTTGATCCCGAGTCCTTCGCCGCCAACTATCGAAAAATTTTCCGGCTCATCGTCGCCGACTACCCCTATGTCTTCCTCTACATCCCCGACAGCATCACCGCCGTAAGCCGCAGAATCGAAGGGGTCAGCCCTTCGATTATCGGGATCCAGCATAACTTTATTGACTGGAAGATCAAGGATTGAAGTCATTGGTCATTGGTCACTGGTCATTGGGGAAGAGCGAGAGATGGCGATTTTGTCCATAAGACCGGAGCGTTACGACGCTGAAACTGTCGATTTCGACAACATGGAATCGGAGGCTTCAGCCACGCCTCTGACTTTGCAAGCCCTCGATGGTAACGTAGAATAGAAATGAGAACGACGGATCAGGAAGATCGAAATTTACAGAAGGAGTCATTATAGTATGTATTTTGTGATGGAAACATTCCCAATGGCCAGTGACCAATGACCAGTGACACGCGAAGCGTCATCCTCTTCGACCTCGACGGCACTCTCATCGACTCTACCGAGGCGATCCTGGAGAGTTTCCGGGTCAGCTTCGAACTTCTGGGAGGGGGGATCCCCGACCCGGAGAGGATCAAAGCCCAGGTAGGGCACCCCCTGGCCGACATGTATCGGAATCTGGGAGTTCCGGAGCCTCGTATCGAAGAGTATGTCCGAACCTACAAGGAGCACTATCGGCAGGTCCACACCGCAAAGACGGTGCTGCTCCCCGGTGCCGGAGAGGCGGTACGTCGTGCGGCGGAGTTCGCCCGGCTGGGGATCGTCACTACCAAGACCGGACGCTACTCCCGGGAACTGATGGAACATTTCGGCCTCATGGAGTACTTCGAAGTGTTGATCGGCAGTGAAGACGTCTCGCGACACAAGCCTCATCCCGAGCCGATTTGGACGGCACTGGAACGGATGGGAACCGGGCGGGAGAGCTGCTGGATGATCGGGGATACCTGTATGGACCTCGAGGCGGCCTCTGCCGCGGGGATCGGGGGGATAGGCCTGCTGTGCGGCTACGGGAAAGCGGAGGATCTGCGTTGCTGCGGCAACCCGTTGGAGCCGGAGGCGTTGAGGGCGGTGACACACATCGCTCAAAAGCTGGGCACCCGCCCGTGAGCAAGGCTCTTTTAAGCTCAGTAGATTACAATTGGTTCAATTTCCATAGACCGAGGAGGACTCATGATCGAAATCAGATGGCACTCACGTGCAGGCCAGGGAGCCGTCACCGGCGCCAAGGGGCTGGGGGACGTGGTCTCCCGGACCGGCAAGCAGGTACAGGCCTTCGCGTTGTACGGTTCGGCCAAGCGCGGCGCGGCGATGCGGGCTTACAACCGGATCGACGACAAGCCGATCATCAACCACGCCAAATTCATGCTTCCCGATTACGTTCTGGTTATCGACCCGGCACTGGCCTTTACCGACAATATCACCGAGAATGACAAACCCGAGACCCAATACATCATCACGACCCATCTGGACAAGACGGAGCTGATCGCTCAGATCCCAGAACTGCAGGACAAGAAGGACCGGGTCCATGTCGTCGATTGTATGCAGATCTCTCTGGACACCATCGGACGGGCCATCCCCAATGCCCCCATGCTTGGAGCCTTCGTCAAAGTCTCCGGAATGTTCGAACTGGAGGATTTCCTCGAAAGTATGAAGCGGGTTCTGGCGAAGTTTCCCCAGAAGATCATCGACGCGAACATGGCGGCGATCACGCGGGCCTACAACGAAGTTAACTAAGAAAGGATAACTATGAAAGGCGTATTGGCTACCGATAGACGCGGAGTTCGGGAACTGGGTGCCGAAGAGCTGGTCGGCTGGGATGAAGTGACCCAGGGGGTCGTCCTCAACTCTTTCGATATCGAACTGGAGAATGTCGCACATATTCCCCCCGAAGAGCGTCCCTACAGCGATTTCAACAGCTACACGGCGACCGTCGCCTCCTGGCGGGTCATCAAGCCGGTCTACAACCGGGATATCTGTATCGACTGTCAGAACTGCTGGGTCTGGTGCCCCGATACCTCCATCATCTCCCGGGACAAACAGATGCTGGGGATCGACTATGACCACTGCAAAGGGTGCGGCGTCTGTGTCGAGGTCTGCCCCACCAACCCCAAGTCCCTGCTGATGTTCGCCGAAGCGGAAGATCCCGAAGCGGCGCTCGCCAAGTGGCCCGAGAAGAAAAAGAAAGAGAAAAAATAAGGAAGTATCATGGCTGAAAAAATGGAACTCAACGACGTCGAAGTCTGGGACGGCAACTACGCCGCCGCCCAGGCGTTGCGACAGGCTCAAGTGGATGTGGTCGCCGCCTATCCCATTACCCCTTCGACCCCGATCGTGGAGAATTACGGTGCCTTCGTCGCCAACGGTTACGTAGACGGAGAGTTTGTGATGGTCGAGTCGGAACATGCTGCCATGTCCGGCTGTGTCGGGGCCGCGGCTGCCGGCGGACGGGTCGCCACCGCGACCTCCTCCCAGGGCTTCATGCTGATGATCGAGGTGCTCTACCAGGCGTCTGGGATGCGTCTGCCCATCGTTCTCAACGTGGTCAACCGGGCCGTCGCCTCGCCGCTCAACGTCCGGGGGGATCATGGTGATATGTACGCCGGCCGGGACAGCGGATGGGTCCAACTGGACGCCTTCAATGCTCAGGAGGCCTACGACCTGAACCTCTGTGCCTTCAAGATCGCTGAGGACATCAATGTCCGCCTGCCGGCCATGGTGCATCAGGACGGATTCCTCACCTCCCACACCGCGCAGAATGTCTATCCTCTCAGCGATGACGAGGCCTACGCTTTCATCGGAGACTACAAGCCCGTCGATGAGATGCTGGATTTCTCCAAACCTGTCACCTACGGTGCCCAGACCGAGGAGGACTGGCACTATGAGCACAAGGCGAAGCAGCATCGGGCCCTGATGGATTCCTATGTGGTCATCGACCGGGTCTTTGAAGAGTTCAAAGCCAAAACAGGCCGGGAGTACAAGCGTGTCGAGAGCTACATGATGGAAGATGCCGAGGTGGCGATCGTCGCCCTGGGTTCTACTGTCGAGACGGCGATCCAGGCTGCTCAGGAACTCAGAGACAACGAAGGGCTCAAAGCCGGCGTCGTCGCTCCCCGCTGTTTCCGTCCTTTCCCCTTCAACGAGATCCGGGATGTTCTGGCGAACGTCAAAGCCGTAGCCGTATTGGATCGCTCCTGCCCCATGGGCGCTATGGGAGCCCTCTTCAATGAGATCAGTGCCGCGATGTATACCACCCCGTCCCGCCCGTTGATCACCAACTTTATCTATGGACTGGGAGGCCGGGATTTCTCTCTGGACGATGCCAAGCATATCTTCCGCGAGCAGAAGGGGCATGCCGATGTGGGATACATTACAACCCCTATTCAGCAGTTCAGCGGACTGCGTGGGCCGAAGCTGGGATTTTACGAGACAAAAAGGAGTAAATAATGGCGATTACCTCAATCAAGAACCTCAAAGAATTTTCCACCGTCAACGAGCGGTTCGAAGGAGCCCACCTCCTCTGTCCCGGCTGTGCCCACTCCATGATCGTCCGGGAGCTGATGAACGCCACCGACGACAATCTGGTCATCGCCACCAACACCGGATGTCTGGAGGTCTCTACAGCGGTCTATCCCTACACTTCCTGGGATACCTCCTGGATCCATATCGGGTTTGAAAACGCCGCGACGGCTGCCGCCGGTGCCGAAGCGATGTACAAGGCCCGCAAGCGCAAAGGCACTCTCAAAGATCCCGATGCGCCCGTCAAGTTCGTCGCTTTCGGCGGCGACGGCTCCACTTACGATATCGGCTTTCAGTGGCTCTCCGGAGCTGTGGAGCGGGGACACGATTTCACCTACATCTGCCTCGACAACGAAAACTACGCCAACACCGGAGGGCAGCGCTCTTCGGCTACGCCGATAGGCGCCCACACTACTACGGCCCAGGCAGGGCGGGTCAGCTACGGAAAGAAACAGAAGAAAAAGGATATGGTGGCCATCATGGCGGCCCACGGTGCTCCCTACGTGGCTCAGCTGGCTCCCAACAAGTGGAAGATCATGGCCAAAGGCTTCCAGAAAGCACTGGAGACCGAAGGCCCCTGTTTCATCAATACCGTCAGTGCCTGTACTACCGAGTGGAAGTTCGATCCCAAAGATACGATCCACATCACCGACCTGGCGACCGATACGCTGATGTTCCCGATCTACGAGATCATCGACGGCCATGAGCTCAACATCCTCTACCGGCCCAAGAATGTCCTGCCTGTCGAGGAGTACCTGGCGGCTCAGGGACGCTACAAGCACCTCTTCAAACCGGAGAACAAACATGTCATCGAGAAGATCCAGAAAGATATCAACGATTTCTGGGAGTATCTCCAGCGCCGGGAAGAGGCCCGGGTCTGATCCTGAATTTTCACCCTCTCACTCCGAGGGTGATTCACTCTCTGCTTTAATTTCTCCTTTTTGACCTTCTCTATTTTTCTCTTTCCGTTTTCAAAGGCCTGAACGATACGACAGAAGTACCATATTTTCTAAAGAACGTTCAAGTTTAATCTCCTATAATAGTCATTGTCAATCATCAATCATAAGGAGAGACAATGAGACGACGCAGCTTTATCGGACGGCTTTTGCTGGGATCTTTGGTTGTGGCAGGCATGGTGACCGGTGCCCAAGCGGGTAAAAAGGAGAAGAAGTACATCATCGCTACAGCCAGTACCGGCGGGACCTACTACCCCGTCGGGGTAGGGATCGCTACCATCGCGAGCCTCAAACTGGCGAAAAAATATGGCATGACCTTCTCGGCGGTGACCAGTGCGGGAAGCGGGGAGAACGTGGACATGATCGACAAAGGGGAGGTGGATTTCGCCATTCTCCAGGGCCTCTTCGGCTCCATGGCCTGGCAGGGGGTCGGCAAATACGAGGGCAAACCCCGCAAGAATCTTCGCTCGGTGAGCATGCTCTGGCAGAACGTGGAGCAGTTCGTCGTCTACAACGACTATGCCAAGACCGGCAACATCATGGATCTGAAGAATCTCTACGGCAAGCCCTTCAGCATCGGCAAGCGCAACTCGGGGACCCGTGTTTCCGGTGAGACCATCATGAAGGCGCTGGGGATCGACTACAACAAGATGAAACTCCAGTACATGGGCTACGGGGCCAGTGCCCGGGCGCTGCAGGACCACAAGGTGGAGGGGATGAACATTCCCGCCGGGGTGCCCGCCAGCGCGGTGACCCAGGCCTTTGCCAACATCGGAGGGGACAAGATCTCCATCCTGGAGTTCAGTGATGCGGACCTGGCCAAGATCCAGAAGGCCTTCCCGGTCTGGAACCGCTACATCATCCCCAAAGGCAGCTACCCCGGACTGGCCAAGGATGTCCACACCATCGCCCAGCCCAACCTGCTGGTGGTCTCCAAGGATGTCCCCGAAGAGACGGTCTATCTGCTGACCAAGACGATGTACGAGAATCTGCCTTTCCTCAACAGCGTCCACAAAGCCACCAAGGCGATGTCGCTGCAGAAAGCGATCGAAGGACTGCCGATGCCGTTGCATCCCGGTGCGGCGAAGTATTATCGGGAGCAGGGGATCAAAATTCCCGACCGGCTGATCGCGAAATAGAGTGGGTAGAGGGTAGTGCGTAGCGGGGGTAGAAGTGGATTCTGCCTACCGTAGTACCCGAAAGTGTGGAGGTGCGCCTCTGTCGTAGATTCCGGCTTTGCTCCGGAATCCGGTTCGCAAACGCTCCAAGGACAGTCCGATGCTGAGAATTTCCCGTAAACGCCTTGCTCCCATATTGACCCTCTATGCGGCGCTGATCGCGATCTTCCACTTCTACGTCAATATGCGAGGAGGGCTGAGTGATCTCTGGTTCAATGCGGCCCATTTCTCTTTTCTGGCTTCGCTGGGTTTTCTGATCTACCCGGCGGGCAAACGCAGCGACAGAGAAACGATAGGTCTATGGGACCTGCTTTTGGCGCTGCTGGCCCTGGTGCCTTTCTTTTTTCTGATGGCGACGGAGGAGTCTATCTACAGCGCCAGCGGCAGCATCGAGCTCAATGCCCTGGAGTTGAGCGTGGCGGCGGGTACGATTCTGCTGGCCCTGGAGATCGTCCGGCGCACCACCGGATGGATCATCCCCCTGCTGATGATCTTCGCCATCAGCTATGTGCTCTTTCTGGGAAACTGGTTCAGCGGGGTCTTTGCCTTCGCCGGGATGAGCGTGGAGCGCTTTCTCTATCGGGCTTTCTATACCGGTGAAGGGCTCTTCGGCTTCATTGCCAATATCTCGGCCACCTATGTCTTCATGTTCATGCTCTTCGCCGCCTTTTTGATGAAATCGGGAGCGGGGGATTTCATCGTGGATCTCTCCCGGGCCCTCACCTCCCGATTCCGGGGCGGGGCGGGCCATGTGGCGGTCTTCTCCTCGGCGCTGATGGGGACGATCTCGGGATCGGCCGTGGCCAATACCGTTTCGACGGGCTCCGTGACGATCCCCATGATGATCCGCAGCGGCTTCAAGCCGATCTTCGCCGCGGCGGTGGAGACGGCGGCGAGTACCGGCGGACAGATCATGCCTCCCATTATGGGGGCCGGGGTCTTCGTCATGGCCCAGATGACCCAGATCCCTTTCGCTACCATCGTGATCGTCTCCATTCTGCCGGCGATCCTCTACTTCTCCTCCATCAGCTTCTACATCCACATCCACGCCAAAAAACACGGCATCGGTGCCACGGGCGAGAAGATCGCCGTCTGGCCGGTCCTGCGGGAGGGGGCACATTTCTTCATCCCCCTGGTGGTTCTGATGGTGCTGCTGATCAAAGGCTTCACTCCCACCTACGCGGCCGGGATCTCCATCCTGGTGATCGTAGCCGCCTCCTGGCTGACTCGGACCAAGCGGATGGGGCTGAGGGATATAGTCGAGGCACTGGCTATGGGGAGCAAAAACATGATCGTCACCGGGGTTCTGCTGGTCTCGGTGGGGATCATCGTCGGCATCATCAACATCTCGGGGATCGGGGTGACCTTCTCCCAGCTCATCATGGAGTGGTCGGGCAAGAGTCTGATGCTGGCGCTGATCCTGGTGGCGGTGGCCTCCCTCTTTCTGGGGATGGGACTGCCGGTGACCGCCAGCTATATCGTGCTGGCGGTCCTCTCGGCTCCGGCGTTGCTGGGGCTGATGCTTTCGCCGGAGATGGCGGCGCTGGTCGCGGCCGGTGTCACGCCGGCGGAGGTGACGATGTATCTGCTGGCGGCCCATCTGATCATCTTCTGGCTCTCCCAGGACTCCAACCTCACGCCCCCGGTCTGTCTGGCGGCCTTCGCCGCGGCGGGGATCGCCCAGACTCCGCCCATGCGGACGGGCCTGGAGGCCTGGAAAGTGGGGAAGGGGCTTTATATCGTTCCCATTCTTT
>JALWZI010000267.1 GCA_027002755.1 Campylobacteraceae bacterium
GTCGGTCCAGCCCGGCGGCGTTGCTGCCGGCAAGCCGCGCGACGATGGCCGATTTAATGAGCCCCTGTACGTCGATGACCAGATCGAAAGGACCGGCCGCTTTGATCCGGTGGCGGATCGAGGAGAGTTTCGAGAGGGAACGTTCCTTTTTCAGACCGTGCAGGTCGAGAGGAACGATTTCGTCGATATCAGGGTTGTGCTCCAAAACTCCCGTAAACTTCTCTTCGACGAACCAGGTGATCCGGGTATCGGGGAGGGCGGCTTTGACGAATTGAAGGCCGGCGGCGGTGTGGATGACATCGCCGAGGGCAGTCAGGCGGACGAGGGCGATGCGTTTCAAGGCAGAGCCTTGGAACAGTCGTCAGTCGTCAGTCGGCAGTGGGCAGTGAAGGAGTCGTTAGTCGCTAGTCGATAGTCGATAGTTCGGTTACTAGTTACTAGTTCCTCGTTACTAGTTAAAAAAAGTTCCTCACTCCTCACTCCTCACTCCTCACTCGCCGCCTGTGGCGGCGTTACGCTTTCTTCAGGAATTCGGTCTTGAGGAAGATGCTCACGCCGTTGACCTTGCCCTGGATGTGGGTGGGATCGTCGGCGACCAGGCGGATGTTGTTCACTTTGGTTCCCTGCTTGGCGGTGAAACCGGCTCCTTTGACGGGGAGATCCTTGAGGATCACGACGCTGTCACCGTCAGCAAGCGGGTTGCCGTTGGCGTCGCAGACGACGGGAGCGTCGGCTCCGCCGCTCTGGAGGCCCTCTTCGGCCCAGGCCTGGATCTCGGGCTCGAGGTAGAGCATATCCAGCAGATCCTGGGGCCACCCCTCGGCGGCGATCTGCTTGAGGATCCGCCAGGCGGTCACTTGGACCGCGGGGACCGGGCTCCACATGCTTTCATTGAGGCAGTGCCAGTGGTTGGGGTTGGCTTCGGGGTTATCGATAAGGCTGTCGCAGGTTTCACAGACCAGGATCGCCCGATCGGCCGTACCGTCGGAGGGAGGCACTTCCCTCACTTTCAGATTCTCGGTGGCGCCGCAGAGTTCGCATTTGTCTTCCGCCCGTTCACGGAGTTGAGTCTCGAGGCTCATGGATATCCTTTTGGGGAGATAAAATCGGGCGCATTATAGCATTTTCGCTAAAATCGCCCTATCTATCCTTTATGATCCGGAGCGCTTTTTTATGAAAACCATCACCGTCATCGACACCTTCGCCTTCTTTTTCCGGGCCTATTTCGCCCTGCCGCCGCTGAAGAACTCCGAGGGGTTCCCTACGGGGCTCTTGACCGGTTTCGTCAACTTTATCCATCAGCTCCAGAAAGATCACGCCACCGACTACATCGTCTTCGCCATGGACAGCGAGGGGCCTACCTTCCGCAAGGAGATCTATCCCGAATACAAAGCCAACCGCCCCGCACCCCCGGAGGATCTGATGCAGCAGCTCCCCGTCGCGATCCGCTGGGTGGAGATGATGGGATTCGCCAATCTGAGCAAGGCGCGCTACGAAGCCGACGACGTGATAGCCACCCTGACCAAATGCGGCAAGGAGCAGGGGATCGTCGCCAAGATCGTCAGCTCCGACAAGGATCTCTATCAGCTCCTTGATGACGATCAGGTCTACATCTACGACTGGGTCAAAAAGAAGGCGGTGGATGAGAAGGGGTGTCTGGAGAAGTTTGGCGTGCATCCCAGAGATTTCGTCGATTTCCAGGCCCTCATCGGCGACAGCAGCGACAATGTCCCCGGGGTACCGGGTATCGGTCCCAAGACTGCTTCCAAACTCATCAACGAGTTCCACACGCTGGAGAATCTCTATGCCCATCTGGAGGAGGCGGGGACCCCGAGGATCCGCAAGCTCCTGGCCGAACACGAGGAGCAGGCCTTCCTCTCCCGGGAGCTGGTGCGGCTGGTCGACGATGTCTTCGACAGCTGTGCGCTGGAGGAGTACGCCTTCGAAGATCGCAACTATCTGGCGGAGCTGAAAGAGGAGTTCGAAAAGTACGAGATGCGTCAGGCCCTGCGTTGGGCGGAAGCAAACGGTTCGGTCCGTTCTTCCGGTGGCAAAACGGAGCAGGCGACAGAAACAGAGGCATCAGCCCCGGCGGCCTTCGAGGCGGTGCTGCTGGACAACGAGGCGAAGCTGCAGGAAGTGCTGGAGACCATCCCGGCCGACGCGATCGTCGCCTTCGATACCGAGACTTCGGGGCTGGATACCCGCACGGCGAAGCTGGTGGGCTTCTCTTTCGCTTTCGAGGAGGATCGGGCCTACTATGTCCCCGTGGCCCACAGCTATCTGGGGGTCGGCCCCCAGGTGGAGGCTGCGGCGGCGGAAGCGGCCATCCGGAAACTCATGAAACATCGTGTCGTCGGCCAGAATCTCAAGTTCGACCTCTCCCTCCTCTACAACCGCCTGGGGCTGGAGCGGATCGAGCCCCAGGCCGATACGATGATCCTGGCCTGGCTGCTGGACCCCGGGAGCCGGGTGGGGCTGGACGCTCTGATGCAGAAGTTCCTGGGCTATACGATGAAATCCTTCAAAGAGACGGTCAAAAAAGGGGAGGACTTCTCCAATGTCGCTCTGGAGGAGGCGGCCTTTTATGCGGCGGAGGATGCCTGGGCGACCCGGAAACTCTACTTCCGTCTGCGGGAGCTTTTTGAAAAGGGGGGACTGGAGCATCTGCTCAAAGAGGCCAAAGAGGTGGAGTTTCCCTTTATCAACGTGTTGATCGCCATGGAGACCCTGGGGATCCGGGTCGATACCGGCCATCTGCAGCGGCTGGGCGAGGAGCTGCACCGGGAGCTGACCCGCCTGACCGAAGAGATCCACGCACTGGCCGGGGCGGAGTTCAATATCAAGTCGACCCAGCAGCTGGGCAACGTCCTCTTCGGTACTCTGGGGCTCAAAGGGGGCAAAAAGACCAAAACCGGCTACAGCACCAACGAATCGGTCCTCCGGGGCCTCATCGGCGAGCACCCCATCGTGGAGAAGATCCTGGAGTACCGGGAGCATCAGAAGATGCTCAGCACCTATGTCGATCCTCTGCTCAAACTGGCCACCAAGGACCCCCGGCAGCGGATCCACACCACCTTCATCCAGACCGGGACCGCCACGGGACGGCTGGCCTCCAAGGATCCCAATCTGCAGAACATTCCTGTCCGCAGTGAGCTGGGGCGACGGGTGCGCCGGGCCTTTGTCGCCGAAGAGGGGTTTCGGCTCATCTCCATCGACTACTCCCAGATCGAGCTGCGGCTCCTGGCCCACTTCAGCGGCGATGCCGCCCTGCGGGAGGCTTTTGCCGAGGATCAGGACATCCATATGGCCACGGCGATCAAACTCTTCGGCCCCGAAGAGGCGG
>JALWZI010000268.1 GCA_027002755.1 Campylobacteraceae bacterium
TCGACTTTTTTCTGGGCCTTCTCGATGCTGCGGGTGACGAGCTTGGATTCGATGTACTCTCCCTCTTCCATTCCCATGGAGTTCATGATCTTCTGGATCCGCTCCCCGCCGAAGATCCGCAGGAGGTTGTCCTCCAGACTCAGGTAGAACTGGCTCTCGCCCGGATCGCCCTGACGGCCGGAGCGGCCCCGGAGCTGGTTGTCGATTCGGCGGCTTTCGTGGCGTTCGGTCCCCAGGATCGCCAGGCCGCCCAGCTCCCTCACCTCGTCGTCGATCTTGATATCGACCCCCCGGCCCGCCATGTTGGTGGCGACGGTGACGGCACCCTTCTGGCCGGCGTCCTTGATGATCTCCGCCTCCTGCTCGTGGTTCTTGGCGTTGAGGACGTTGTGGGGGATCTTCTCCCGTTTGAGCCGCTCGTGGATCATCTCACTCTTCTCGATGGAAGCGGTTCCCACCAGGACCGGCTGCCCTTTGCTGTGGAGCTCCTTGATCCGCTTGACCACGGCGTCGAGCTTGTCCTTTTCGGTCTTGAAGATCAGGTCGGGTTTGTCGATGCGCCGGACGGGGACATTGGTAGGGATGGAGATGACGTCCAGACCGTAGATCTGGCTGAACTCCGTCGCTTCGGTCTGGGCGGTTCCCGTCATACCGGCCAATTTCTCGTACATCCGGAAATAGTTCTGGTAGGTGATCTCTGCCAGGGTCTGGGACTCCTCCTGGATCTTGACCCCCTCCTTGGCTTCCAGAGCCTGGTGGAGCCCTTCACTGTAGCGGCGTCCTTCACTGAGACGGCCGGTGAACTCGTCGACGATGACGATCTCGCCGTCGCGCACCACGTAATCCACATCCTTTTCGAAGAGGTTGTGGGCTTTGAGGGCCTGATCCAGGTGGTGGACCATGGCAGCGTTTTCCAGGCTGAAGAGGTTGTCGACCCCGAAGAGCTTCTCGGCCTTCTCCAGCCCCTCTTCGGTCATGACGATGGTACGGTTCTTCTCGTCCACCACGAAATCCCCGGTCATCTTCTTGGGCTCGCCGGCCTTGGCGGGAAGCTCCTCTCCCCGCACCAGCTGTCGGGCTACCTCGTCGGCCTTCATGTAGAGGCTCTGGTCCCGCTGGGTCGGTCCCGAGATGATCAGAGGAGTCCGCGCCTCGTCGATGAGGATGGAGTCCACTTCGTCGACGATGGCGTAGTAGTGGTCCCGCTGGACTTTCTCGTCGAGGCGGACCTTCATATTGTCACGCAGGTAGTCGAAGCCGAACTCGTTGTTGGTTCCGTAGGTGATGTCGGCATCGTACTGGGCTTTGCGCTCGAAATCATCCTGGATCTCGCTGGTGATACAGCCGGTGCGGTAGCCCAGGAATTCGTAGATCCGGCCCATGTCGGCGGCATCCCGTTTGGCCAGGTAGTCGTTGACGGTGACGACATGGACCCCCCGGCCCAGCATGGCGTTGAGGACCACGGGAAGAGTGGCGACCAGGGTCTTTCCCTCGCCGGTCTTCATCTCGGCGATATTGCCCTCGTGGAGGACCATGCCGCCCACGAGCTGCACATCGTAGTGGCGCAGTCCCAGGACCCGCTTGCTCACCTCCCGGGTGATGGCGAAGGAGTCGTAGAGGACATCGTCGAGGGTCTTCTCTCCGGCCTGTACGGCCTGCTTGAGCTCATCGAACGCCGCTTTGAGCTCTTCGTCGCTCAACTTTTCGTATTTTGGTTCCAGTGCGTTGATCTGTCGGGCCCGCTTGAGGTACTGCTTGACCTTTCGGTCGTTGGCGGTTCCGAAGACTTTCATTACTGTATTGATCATCGTGTTTCTTTTGCCTTCTGATAATGTCGGCTTATTTTATCGAAAAAGGGTTAATCCATTATGGCTTCACGATCGGGTAATAGAATTCGCTATGATTCCAGAAGAAAAAGGAGTGAAGATTTAATGAGATATTTTTTAATATTAATCAGTGCTTTTCTCGCTGCGGGAGCCGGAGGGATCACCTTGTGGCCGGGGATGGAGGCACAGTTCGTCCAGAAGATCACCAACCCGAAGAAAAAGGTGATCCGCTACGAGGGGAGGGTGTTGATGGACAACGGCGCCCGCTTCAAATGGAGCTACACCAAGCCGTCCAAAAAGGAGGTTTGCAGCGACGGGAAGAGGGTGGTCGTCGTCGACCACGACCTGGAGCAGGTGAGCTACTACCGGATGGACAAAGGGTTCGATCTGGGGGCGGTGCTGAAAAAGGCGAAGCACTACAAGGACAACCTCTATACCGCCCGTTACAGGGGTCACACCTATACCATCGCACTGGACAGGAAAGGGCGGGTGGAACAGATCGCCTATCGGGACGATATGGATAACGTTGTCAACATCCACCTCTACAAACTCAAAACCTTTTCCCGAACCCCGGCTGCTTCTGCTTTCCGCTGCCCCTATCCTAAGAGCTACGACGTGATCGGAGGTTAGGCAATGGAAAAGCTCTTCGCCCAGTTCAATATCGATGCCATGGTCTTCGGGGCGATCGTCGCTTCGGTGATTCTGGCCTTTGTTCTGGTGGTGGTGATCTTTTCGGTCCGCTACAAAGGGCAGTATGAGAAGATCGAGGACCTTCGCGAGCGGCTCAAAGAGCGGGAGGAGAAGATCGCCATGCTGGAAGAGAGCCTCAGGGAGGTGCAGATCCTCAACGCTTCGCAGCGGCAGGAGATCCAGCAGTTCCAGGATCTGGAAGAGCGCTACAAGGCGGAGAAGAACAAGGTGGAGGAGCAGCTGGCTCTGGCCAAGGAGCGGATCGAAGCCCAGCGGGAGAAGATCGCCGATCTGGAGGGCAAACGCAAAGAGCTGGAAGTGACACTGGAAAATACCCGGGAGAATCTGGCCAAAGCCAACGAAGAGATCGAAAATGTCCGCAAACGCAACGAATTCTGGGTGGAGCAGCTTTCGGAACTGCGGACCAAACACGAAGCGATCAAATCCCGGCTGCGAAGATATGAGAGTTGAGTGAAGAAAGTTGTTAGTCACTAGTCGATAGTCTCTAGTGGCGGGTCACTGTGGGCACAAGTTTGCCATCATACAATAGAACTGAAGTGGACTGACTCCCGGATTTTGTATCAAGTCCGGAATAACCTCCGTTTTACAGGAGGGTTTATTTGTTGGGGCGTTCGGCAATATAACGGAGGGCGTTGAGATAGCTTGTGGTATTGAGCTCTTTCCCCTTGTAGGCGATGTCGAAGGCGGTGCCGTGATCGACGCTGGTACGCAGGATCGGGAGGTTCAGGGAGACATTGATGCTCTCGTCGAAATGAAGCGCCTTGAGAGGGATGAGCCCCTGGTCGTGATACAT
>JALWZI010000269.1 GCA_027002755.1 Campylobacteraceae bacterium
TTCCATCTGGATGATCAGCTCCCCGTCCAGCTCGGCCAACTGAGCCAACAGCTCCTCATAGAGGGGCAGGATCCGATCGAAAAGCCCCAGGGCGTCCTCGTCGGGAGCGTCGGGGCGTTTGGCATTGGCCAGAAAGGTCAGGGGCCCGATGAGATTGATCTTGGGTGTTGCGATACCGGAGGCTTTGGCCTCGGCGTAGCGCTCGCGGATGCCCGAGGCGTCCACCCTTCCCTTCAGGTCGGCGCTGAGTTCGGGAACGATGTAGTGGTAGTTGGTATTGAACCACTTGGTCATCTCCATGGCCGGGCGCTGCTCGTCCCCCCGTGCCATGGCGAAATAGCGTGCCACGGGATTCTCGATGGAGCGGAAACGCTCGGGCTCCAGCCCCAGAGTGGCGACCATATCCAGGGTCTGGTCGTACCAGCTGAAATCGTTGCAGCTGACGACATCGATACCGGCCTCTTTCTGATATTCCCAGTGGCGTTTTCTCAGCTGGGCGCTCGTCGCCTCCAGCTCCTCCAGAGGGATCTCCCCTCTCCAATATTTCTCCAGAGCGAATTTGAGCTCACGCTTTTCACCGATCCGGCCGAAGCCGATGTTCCAGGTTTGGATCTTGGACATTCTCTTTCCTTGATATTTTTTCATATGGATAAGGCAGGTAAGTCACCTGCGATGGAGTCATTGCCCTATTTCCAGATAGAGTTCCGAAGATCGAAGAGTCAGACTCGGAAACCTACAGAGGCAGTGACAAACCTAAGTCTAAATTGAGTGCTTTGAAGACCACCGGTTTCACTCGATAGCTCTAGCGTCGCGAACATGAGAAGCGTTTGTGAAGGACAACTGCTTGTTGTCCTTCACCGCTTTGGAACCGAAACGGTCGGAGCGTAGCGAAGCCGTGGAGGCAATAATGCCCGTTACACGGGTTGAGCGCTCCTTTGTCGCCATCGAGTGAAACCTCTCTGTGATATTTTCAGAAGCAATCAAGCTGATAAAATGGAGGGGAAGTACCGGTTTTGGTCTTGAAGTAGCGTCCGGGAGGGGTGAAGAAAAATTTATAGAGATGCCAGAGGCGGCGGAATTTGCGTTTGAACAGACAGTTGCAGTGGCAGGCCTTCTGGGCGAAACGGGTAGAGACCAGGCTGTAGAGCGTCGCAGATTCCCGAAGTTCGGGCGGGGGGCTCTCCGGAAATTCTCCTTCGCTCTCGCCTTCACGCGCTGTGCCGCGATAATGCCGGCACAGCTCCACCTCTCTCTTTTGCTGACGGAGTGTTCCGCTCAGTGCGGCGATGGCGGTGAGGCGGAAATAGCGCCCTTTGAATCCCCGAAGTCTCTTCATGGCCCGATTATAACCAAAAACTCTTTTTTCTCCAGTCTTACTTTCGGATCCCCTGCACCCAGGCGATCATGGCGTCGTGGGCCTGGGGATTGGGAGCGTCCATGAAACTGACCACGAAGGAGTCGGTCTTCTCGACGACAGCGATGCTCCGGGGACGGACCGCCGCCATTTCAGGGATGGGCAGCTCTTTGCCAAAACAGAAAACGATCAGTTTGACATCGACGATCTCGGGGTCCATCTTGTGCTCGGGCAGATTCTTCGTGTGGGTGTAGTGGTCGAAGGTGGCGATATAGGTGGCCACGGGGTGAGCTTCGATGGTCTCTTTGAGGTAGGCGATGATCTCGTCGGTATTGCCGAAGCGGGCTTCCTCCTTGCCGATCTCCGCCGCCTGAATGGGATAGGTGTCTTTGATGGTCATACTTTTCATCTATTTTCCTTGATTATTATTTTAAGAAGGCGGAATTATATCCCAAAAATATCGGACATATCTTTCTTCGGAGAATAGATCGGTTCTACTCCCCGATCTTTTCGGCGATAAAGGCGGCGAAGTCCTCCCCGTCGTTGGGACAGGCGGCGACACGATAGTCCTCGTAGCCGATCTTCTCCGCAATCTCCCGATGCTCCCGATCCAGTTCGAAGATCGTTTCACTGTTGTCCACGGTAAAGGCCAGCGGAAAGATCAGCACCTTCAGATTCTCAGGTCGGCGCAACAGGTCTGCCAGATTGGGCTCCAGCCAGGCGGCGTTGCCAACTTTTGACTGGTAGGCCAGTTTGATATTTTTGAATATGACACCATGGGATCCCAGATAGGTTTTGAGCGCCGAGACGTTGGCCTCCACCTGCTTTTCATAAGGATCTCCCGCTTTGATGATGCTCATGGGCAGGCCGTGGGCCGAGAGGAACAGATCGTACTCCTCCATCTCGATCCCTCCGGCGGCTTCGAGGATCCTCTTTGCCTGGATCGCCAGGTAGTTATAGTCGTCGTAGTAGGGATCGATCACCCGGATCCGGGGACGATATCCCATCGCTTCGCAGCGCGCTTCGACATCCTCCACGGATGAACGGGTCGTCGTCGTGGAGTACTGGGGATACATGGGAAAGAGCAGCAACTCCTCCACCCCCTCCTCTGCGAACTCCCGCAGTGCCGCATCGGCGAAAGGCGGGACGTAACGCATGGCGGGTCGGACTGGAAGGCCGCTGCGCGCTTCGACTTTGGCCGCCAGGGACCAGGTGATCTCCGTCAGGGGTGATTTCCCACCGAGTTCCCGATAGTTCTCCTGGGCCTCTTTCAAGCGCTTGCGGACGATCCGGTTGCCGATCATCCGACGCATCCAGCGGTTCATGGGAAGGATGTTTCTGTCGGCGAACATATTGCGGAGAAAGAGCTCCACCTCGCCGATATTGTTGGGGCCGCCCATATTGAGCAGCAGCACGCCTCGTTTCATTCTTTTCGCCTCGCTATGGGGAATCTGGGGAATGGTAGCATATCCCGGTCGGAGATACAACCGGAGGAGAGGTCAATCCTGGGAAGCAGCGTCTCCCATCTCCAGATGGGCACGGATCTGACGGGGCATATAGTGCTCGAACATTTCGGGGTAGATGAAGAAGTCCAGACGACCGCAACGATCTTCCAGTTCGCTCCAGTCGTCGATCTCCAGATCGATCGCAGCGATCCCCAGGGCGGGGAAACGGCGGAGGTGCTCGTCCATCAGGGAGTTGGCCAGTTCGTGAATCTGGGGACTGTGCCCGATGAGAAAGACCGACTCATACTCCGGTGCCTGGGCGCTGAGTATCTCTCGAATCCTCTCAGGTGGCGTCATGTAAAGCTCTTGAAGGTAGTGTTTGTCTCCCTCGTACCCTATCTCTTCGGCCAGGAGATCCCCGGTCTGCTGAGCCCGGTAGGCACAGCTGGAGAGGAGTATATCGGGCCGGATATCCCGAAGTCGCAGGTAGGAGCCCAGGGTCCGGATCTCCTCTCGTCCCCGGGAGGT
>JALWZI010000270.1 GCA_027002755.1 Campylobacteraceae bacterium
CCGGAGTGAGCGTGGGTCTGCTCACCATCTACGATATGCTCAAAGCCATCGACAAGGGGATGGTCATTCGCGAGATCCGGCTCGAATCCAAGACAGGAGGGAAAAGTGGCGACTTCCGACGAGACTAAACAGCCCGAACTGACCTACCCCCGGCAATGGGGGTTCAAGATCATCGGCAAAGACAAGGAGAAGCTGGCCCAGGCGGTCAAGGATGTTCTGGGGCACAAGGAGCACCTCTCCTCTCCCGGCAATGCCTCCCGCACCGGCAAATACCACAGCCACAACGCCAGCTGCCACGTCGAATCCAAAGAGGAGCGCGACAAGCTCTTCAAGGCCTTCCAGGACCACGACGACGTGGATATGGTCATATGAGTTAGGAGTTAGGAGTTAGGAGTTAGGAGTTTATGCCACCTGACAATTTTTGTCAAGCCTTGTCCATCTTCCATCTTCCATCCCGTCATACAATCTACCCACTACCTCCTACGCACTACCCACTTTGCGAAGCATCCGTTCCGCCGCCAGGCTCGCCGCCATGGAGAGGATCACGTAGGCCAGGAAGAAGTAGATCCCGATCTCCGCTTCGGCCCGGCTCACATCGGTGCCGCGTGAGGAGAGGAAGACCAGCAGCAATGCCACCACGAAGACATCCAGCATCGACCATTTCCCCAGGTGCTTGAAAAAGCGCACCATCTTCGCGGCGAAGGGGCGGGTCTCATAGAGAGAAACAAAGAGAAGCGAGAGGGTCTTGAGCGCCGGCAGCAGGACCGAAAAGAGCAGGATGACCCCGGCCACGGGGAGATTGCCCCCGGCGTAGAGCTTCTCCACCGACCCCAGGATCCCTTTGGATTCGAAGGAGAGAACCACATCCCCCAGGTACTCCACGTTTTTGTGCACCGTCACCATCAGAATCGGCGTCACCAGCCCGTTGACCAGGGCGATCAGCGCCGCGACAGCGAGCATCCCCGTCGCCAGACGGATCGGAAGCAGCCAGGCGCTCGCCAGAGCCGCCAGGACCGCTGCGGCGAAGTAGAGGATAACCCGCTGCGCCCTGGCTTTGGCCGCATGCTGTCTCTCCTGAAGCAGCTGCAGCTTCTCTCTGATATCGTTTTTCACCGCTCCGAAGGTGAGCATGCTGGCCAGATCTTTGAGCCGGGACTCCGCCACGGTTTCCGCCTGCATCATCTGCGCACTCTCGCCGGCGGCCCGCTCATAGGCGATGGCAGCCCGGTATCCCTCTTTGCCCAGCCACGCCATCAGCACCAACAGACCGACACTCCAAAAAAGTCCCAAAAGTGTCCGTGTTTTCATAGATTGATTATAACGAAAGGATATAATCCCAACGAAAGCCTTGCTTTCGGATGGAGAATGGAAAATTGAGAATGGAGAATTAAAAAATTATGTCCGAAATTGAAACGTTGAAACAGATCGTACTGCAAGCCGGAGAGATCGTGCGACGGGGGTATCACTCCCGCAAGGAGGTGCACCACAAGGGTGCGGTGGATCTGGTGACCCAGTATGATGTGGAGACGGAAAAATATCTTCTGAGTGCTCTGGCCGACGCCTTTCCCGGCTATACCTTGGTAGGAGAAGAGAGCTACGACGGGGCCTACGATCTGAAGCGGGCGATCTATATCGATCCCATCGACGGCACCACCAACTTTGTCCACAGGATCCCCCATCTGGCGATCTCTCTGGGACTCTGGGAGGCAGGCGAACCCTGCCTGGCCGTCGTCTACAATCCGATCCTCGACGAACTCTTCTGGGCCGAACGGGGTGCGGGGGCCTGGCTGGGGGAAGAGCCTCTTCATGTCTCGGAAGACACAGTGCTGCAAAACGCCCTGATCGCCACCGGCTTTCCCTACGCCAAAGTCAACCGGGGGCCGGAGTATCACTGGGTCGTGGAGGCATTTTCGACGCTACTGCCCCGGATCCAGGATTTCCGCCGACTTGGGGCCGCGGCTGCTGATCTGAGCTACCTGGCCCAAGGGATCTTCGCCGGCTTCTACGAGATCGATCTCAAACCCTGGGACGTGGCCGCCGGCATCCTTCTCGTCCGGGAGGCGGGAGGTGTCGTCAGCAATCTGGAGGGCCGCCCCTACCGTTTCGGCGACAAAGGGATCGTCGCGGGGAACCCCGAAATTCACCAACGATTGCTGGAGCAACTTCCCCAATACACCTATAACCAATAACCAATACACGAACGCATCAGCGTTCCGAAACCTCAAAATAGATCAGCAGGGTCTTCTGATAGAAGTTGTCGTTATCATCGCTGACCATGACGAAACGGTTCGGCCCCACTTTGGCCAGTCCTTCGAAATTGTCCACTGCCCAGCCTTTGCCGCTGTCGAGTCTCGCCAGAACCTTCGTCGGGCAGAATCCCTGACGGCAGCGGCCGATCTGCACCTCCCGCAGGGTGATCACGATCGGAGCCAGAACGCCGGTAAAGGAGCGCTCCAGCACCAGAAAATTGCCGTTGTCCAGAACCTCCAGTGCCGTGATGGCGCTTTTTGGAGC
Source organism: Campylobacteraceae bacterium (assembly GCA_027002755.1). Lineage (GTDB taxonomy): Bacteria > Campylobacterota > Campylobacteria > Campylobacterales > Sulfurovaceae > Nitratifractor. Next base: position 2,515 of record JALWZI010000270.1, read on the forward strand.
CGTATCACGGCGAAAGTTCCATCGCTTTCCGCTCAGAGCGTAGAGAGTCTGGACCCCTTTTCGTGAAGCTTTTACCGGATATTCGGCAGCGGTCACCAGCCCGTATTTCGGATGCCAGGCCAGGGCTTCGAGCCCTTTGTTTTTACTGCGGAACCTTCCCATCTTGGCGATGGAACGGGGCAGGCGGAGATAACGTACGATCCGTCCGTCATAGCCGATCCTGGCAATACGCGGTTTCTCCTCGAAGCTTACATAGAGCCTCCCCTTTCCGTCGATGGTCAACCCTTCACTGTCCCGGCGCCATTTTTTGAGCCTTTTGCCACTCTTTTTTCTCAAAGTAGCGGCATCCAGCGGGCTCAGTTCCCGGATCTTTTCGCCGAAACGGGCCCGAAAGCGGAAGAGTTTCCCCTCGTCACTGATCAAAAAGAGCCAGTGGCGCTTTTTCAGAAAGGCCAGATCCGAGATCTCGGCGAAACGGCGTCTGCCGATCCGATCGAAAACGAGCTCCTTCTGATCCAGGATCCGTAGCGCTCCTACCCGATCCCCCTTCCAGTCCGAGGGACGGATATCGACGGAATAGACCTCCGCCCGAAGCACCGAAAAAAGGAGGAAAAGGAGGAAAAGGAGGAAAAAAGAACGGCCCACGGCCTAGGCCTCTTTATGTCGTCGATGGCTCCACCAGGCATGCAGCAGGAGCCAGGCCACCGAGAGATCGATCATCACATCGGCGTAGTTGAAGACCGCAAAATCGAATCCGCAGTGCCAGTAGACATAGTCCACCACTGCCCCATGGGCGAAGCGGTCCCAG